>JALSTO010000090.1 GCA_026983685.1 Aquificaceae bacterium
TCTGTAGGGATGGTTTCTCAGCCCCTCCTCATCTATGTAACCTCTCTCATACAGCTCGTAGGCTTCGGTGTGGTCTCGCGTGAGTCTCTCAATCCTTTCCCTCAGCCTGTAAACTCTGCAGTCTCCCACGTTGAATACAACACACCCACCACTGTGCAGGAAGATACCAGCTATCGCCGTTCCCATACCCGCACACCTTCCCGTCCTCTTTACGAAGGAGTCAAGCTCAGCCTTGCATTCCCTAAGAAGTAGACCAACCTCCTCACAGGAGTTGGCAAACCTAACTCTAAGACGCTCCAGAACGAGAGCGCTCGCTTTCTCCCCGCAGGGAAGACCTCCCATACCATCAGCAACGGCAAAGATACCTCTATCAAGTTCAACCTCCCTTATCTGGGGAGCATCCATTGATGTACCGCTCACAACCTCCTTCAGGATGAGAAGAGAGTCCTCGTTCCTGTCCCTCACCCTTCCCCTGTTGGTAAGGTAGGAAAACTTCACCCTCACTGCTGAACTTCAAAGAGTCTTATTAAAACTATGTTCTTGAGCTTCTCAAACTGCTCAGAGGTAAGGGTTTCCTTTAGGAACCTCACGCTCCTTGCGTTCAGGATTGACATCTCAAGCTTGACCGAGGCGATATCAGCCAGTACCTCCCTTATCTCCTTTTCCTTCCTTCCTTCAAGGATCATCAGCTTTGCCTTCCTGCTCAGGTACTCAAGTATCTTTTTATTCCTCTCCACCTCCCTTTCATTGCTCTTGACGAACTCCTCTATCTTCTTCATCTGCTCCTCGTCAATACCGAGCTCCTCCGAATATTTGAATACGAAGGGCATTAAGAAGACCCTCTCAACGAGATAGTACCTGCTGAGGCTGTCCTGAGCCATAACTACTCCCAGCAAGAGCAGGAGGGAAAGAAGTCTAATCATGGCGTAGAATATTATAGATGGATATCAAGGAGTTCGTTATACCTGCTATAGATATAAAGGAAGGTAAGGTTGTTCGCCTTCTCAGGGGAGAGTTTGAGAGCTCAAAGGAGTACCCCTATTCTCCCGTTGAGCTTGCCCGTATATACAACAGAGCAGGCTTTAAGAGGATACACGTGGTTGACCTTGACGGTGCCCGTGGGGGTGTTCCTAAAAACATAGACCACATAAGGAGTGTAAGAAGAGTCTTTGGAGGGGAGATTGAGGTCGGGGGAGGCATCAGAAGTTACGATACTGCCAGAATGCTCTTTGAAGAGGGTATAGACTTCGTTGTTGTAGGAACAATGGCTGTGAAGGAGCCGGAGAGTTTCACAAGACTAATAAAGGACTTCCCGGGAAGGGTTATCCTCTCAATAGACTCAAAAAGGGGGAGGGTAGCCATAGGAGGCTGGGAAGAAGAGAGCTCCTTGACACCCGAAGAGATGGCTGAGCTCTACGATAGCGAACCTATATGGGGGTACCTGTACACGATAATAGAGAGGGATGGTAGCCTCTCAGGTGTTGACCCAACACCCTACCTTGAAATAAAAGAACACATAGGAAAGCCCCTCTTGGCTTCTGGGGGCGTTTCCTCAATTGAAGATGTAGAGAGGCTGATGGGGATCGTTGAGGGCGTTGTCGTCGGCAAGGCTATCTATGAGGGCAGGATACCTGTGGAGGGTCTTACGGGTGTGGAGAGAACCTGACCGCAATTACCCTTAAAACGCCGAGGCTCAAGATTATCCCTATATAAGCTAAGGTGGGTTGTAGATCTATCCCCTTTTTGCTAAAGGTCAGAACTACGAGCTCCCTTATGAAGAATATTACCGCTGTATCAACCACATAGGTTAGCTTTATCCTTCGCAATTCAAAGGCGCTTGTCAGGGTGATGAGTATCTCGTAAAGCACGAGGAGGTTGAGAACCTTCACTATCAGACTGTAGCCATGGCTTTCAGAAAAGAGCAGTCTTGGGAAATCCTCAAGTGTGTAGAGAAGTATCCTTATCAGCTCTAAGGATAGGATGAACCACATGATTGCTTTTACTGAGTGAGCAAAGAGGTTTGTGGGCTTGAGGATTACGAGCAATTCCTTCATTCTTATGTTTATATGCTCTCTTTAGTTCATTAAGCTTTCGTTAGCTAAGTGTTAAGGCTCTGTTAACCCAAACTTAACATAGGCGAGAATACATTTATAGGTATGCCAAGGATCTTTCTCGTTGAGGACGATGAGGATATAGCCTTTGTGGTAGCCCAGAGCCTCAGTAGGGAGGGCTACGAGGTAAGGAGCTTTCAGAGGGCTACCGCCTTTTACTCCGCCCTTGACAAGGAGAAGCCAGACCTCGTGATACTTGACATCATGCTCCCCGACTTTGACGGCTTCAGGATAGCCCGCTTTCTCAAGAACAGACCTGACCTTGCGGACCTTCCTCTCATATTCCTCACCGCCAAGGTGGGAGAAGAGGACAAGCTGAGGGGATTTGAGATCGGTGGGGACGACTACATAACCAAGCCCTTTTCGGTAAAGGAGCTCGTGGCAAGGGTAAACGCACTTATGAGGAGGGTGGGAAAGAAGAGAAGGGAAGGGGTTTTTAGCTTTGATGGTCTTGAGCTTGATGTGGATAAGGTGAGGCTGACGGTTGATGGCGAAGAGGTAAAGCTCACTCCTTCGGAGTTCAACATACTCAGACTCCTTATGGAGAACTACGGAAAGCCCCTGAGCAGGGACAGGATAATTGAGGAGGTGTGGGGTGTGGGCAGGGATGCGACCGACCGAACGGTTGATGTTCACATAAAACATCTGAGGGACAAGCTCGGAAGGTACGGACATTTCATAAAGACGGTGAGAGGTTTCGGCTACAAGTTTGAGCTCTGATCCCTGAAGAGGAGACTCACCTTTGTCCCTTCACCCTTCTTGCTCAGAACCTCAATCTCCACACCGAGGAAGTCCGCTATCTTCTTGCTTATGGCGAGCCCAAGCCCCATTCCTCTCCTGTTTTCACCTCCGAAGAAGGGGTTGAAGATGAAGGGAAGCTCTTCCTTTTTTATGCCCTCTCCCGTATCCCTTATCTCTAAAAGGACGCCTTCCGGCGTTCTTTCGGAAAGCAGAAATATCTTACCTCCCTTCACGTTGTACCTGACAGCGTTCTCAATTATATTCCTCAGGAGGATGTAGAGCTTCTCCCTATCCGAAGTAAGCCTGTCCACGTATATCTTCCTGATCACCTCAAGCCTCAGCTCCTCTATCTCAGCTCTGAGGTCTTCAAGCACCTGACTGATAACTTCCTCAAGGGATACCTCCTCCCTAAGCTTTCCCTTCTCCCTGTCAAGGGTAATAAGCAGTCTGACGGTTTTGACCAGCTTCTCCAGCTCCTCCACCCGTTTTAGGGCTCTCCTCAAAAGATCCCTGCTGGGGCTCTCTTCCGTAAGGGCTGTCTCAAGAAGTCCCTTCACAGCGGTCAGTGGTGTGCTGAGCTCATGGCTCACGGTCGCAACAAACTCCCTCTGGAGCTTCTCTCCCATCTTGAGCTCGGTTATGTCTTCAATCTGCAAAAATCTCCTCTTACCTGCCGGCGTCAGCCGGTAGGTCCTTCCCTCATGTTCAAGGATCCTCTCCTTTGCCTTCCCTTCAATCAGATCTCCGACTGATGCTATGAGCTCAAGGCTCCTGAGAGCTTCGTAA
>JALSTO010000091.1 GCA_026983685.1 Aquificaceae bacterium
CAGCCCAGCTTACCTGACCTGCAGTCCCTCTCTATCTCCTTTACCTTCTCCTCTTGGGTAAATATCTTGTGGTACATGAACACTGGGCATATCTCCGGTCTTCCGGGGTCGTTCTTGCGGAGTTTTTGGGGGTCCGTGAACATCTTCATAACCTTCTGCTGGACTTCCTCCTCAGTGTCCGCGAAGAATATAGCATTGTTGTAGGACTTGCTCATCTTTCTGCCGTCCGTGCCGGGGAGTTTGGGAGTTTCTGTAAGGAGAGCCTCCGGCTCTGGGAAGATCTCCCCGTAGAGATGGTTAAATCTTCTCGCTATCTCTCTGGTCAGCTCTATGTGGGGGAGCTGGTCTTCCCCTACCGGAACACCCTGTCCCTTGTATATGAGTATGTCCGAAGCCTGAAGGACGGGGTAACCCAGAAAGCCGTAGGTGTCAGTCTCGTAGAACTCCCTCTTGGAGACGTTGAGGTTCTTGAGAAGCTCCGGCTCAATCTCTCCCTCAAAGAGGGCGGATATGAAGGTATCCGCAAGGGAGTCAAGGAGGTGCTCCTCAAACCTCTCAAAGTCCTCAACCTTATAGGGGATCATGTTTATGAACTCCCTCACCACGTCCCTCAACCCCCCTCTGAACTGGAGGGCTATGTCCTGAAGCTTGAGGAGGTTGTACTTCAAGTCCTTGTAGGTGGGGTTCCACTCAAGCCAGCTCTTGGGTGTAATCATGGAGAATAGAAGGTGAAGCTCCGCATGTTCCTTTACCTTTGACTGAATGAAGAGAACGCTCTTTTCGGGGTCAAGCCCGAGGGCGAGCCAGTCAATCATAAGCTCCCTTATGTTCTTCTGAAGCTCGTTGGTTCTCTTGTAGGCTGTGGTCAGGGCGTGCCAGTCCGCTATGAAGAAGAAGGTCTCGTGCTCTTCCTGAAGCTTTACCCAATTCCTTATGACACCGAAGTAGTGCCCGAGGTGTAGCTTCCCGGTGGGTCTCATTCCGCTGACTATTCGCATAATGGAGTATTTTAGCTCAGCTCTTTATATCAAGCCTGTGCGCCCTTCCTACGAGCTGGGAGAAGTTCTCCACCTTCTTTTCTCTCATAAAGCTCTCTATTCCCTCTATCACCTTCAGGGGTGAGAGGGGGTCGTAGAAGTTGGCAGTCCCTACCTGAACAGCGCTCGCACCCGCATAGATATGCTCAAGGGCATCCTCATGGGTAGTTATTCCTCCCACCCCGATTATAGGCACCGCGAAGCGGTATCTTTCAAAAACCTGCCATATCATCCTTATCGCTATGGGGAGGATTGCAGGTCCGGAGAGTCCGCCCGTCTTTGTGGATAGCTCAGGTCTTTCTCTGTGCAGGTTTATCCTCATCCCGAGAAGTGTATTTATTAAAACCAGCCCGTCCGCACCCGAGTCTATGCAGACCTTTGCAAACTCCGTAACGTCGGTAACGTTGGGTGAGAGCTTAACAAGGAGGGGCTTTTTAATTCTCTTTTTGATGCTTTCAACGAGGTTCCCGAGCACTCTGGGGTCATGTCCGAAGACTATTCCTCCCTTCTTAACGTTGGGGCAGGATACGTTCAGTTCATAAGCTACCACCTTGGGAGCGGACTCAAGGGCGAGGCATACCTCTACGTATTCCTCTTCCGTCTCTCCGAAGACGTTGGCTATGAAGTGGGTATCTATCTTCTCAATCTTTGGATAAAGCTCCTTTAAGAACTTCTCCACCCCCGGGTTCTGGAGTCCTATGGAGTTGAGCATACCGCAGGGTGTTTCCACTATCCGCGGGGTCTCGTTGCCAGGACGCGGTCTTAGGGATATCCCTTTGGTTACTACCGCCCCGAGCTTAGAGACATCGTATATCTCCTGAGCCTCTATTCCGTAGCCAAAGGTTCCGCTCGCAACCCAGACCGGGTTTTTAAACTTTATCCCGAAGAGGTTTATGGAGAGGTCGGGCATCACACTATCCCCTCCAGTGCCTCCGCTCTCTGTCTGCAGGTGGGACACTCACCGCAGGGGGGTTCTGTTCCTCTATAGCAGGAGTAGGTCTTCTCGTAGGGGACTCCAAGCTCCTTTCCCAAAAGGGCTATATCCCTCTTGCTCATTCCCAGAAAGGGTGCCCAGACGTGAATTCTAACCTTATTCTTGGCTGTGAGAACAGAACCCGCATTTATGGCTGACTCCGCAGAGGATATGAACTCGGGTCTGCAGTCGGGGTAGGGAGTGTCAAGGGCATGGACTCCTATGCCTATGTGGTCTATCTCAAGGCTGTCCGCAAAGGCGCCCGCTATGGCTAAGAAGTTAAGGTTCCTCATGGGAACGGTCGTTACGGGCGGTTCGTTCTCGGGATAGTCTGCTGAGGGTACCTCAACGCTTTCATCTATAAGGGCGGAGCCTTTTATCGTCCTGTATATGGGCATCTCAACCACTATGTGCTCCTCAACCCCTGCCAGACGGGCAAGCTCTTTTGCGTACTTGAGTTCTACCCTGTGCCTCTGCCCGTAGTCAAAGGAGATAGCCCAGACCTTATCAAACTCTCTCTTTGCGAGCCACAGTAGGGTAGCGCTGTCCATTCCACCCGAGAGGAGGACTATAACCTTCTTCATGGATTACTATATTTTAATTCCTATGAACATACTGAAGGACTACAGGCTTATACCCTTAGAAGAGGAGAACGGAAGGCTGAAGCTCGCCGTCCCGAAATCCTACAGGGCGGAGGATGTGGAAGAGATAAGGTTCCTGACGGGTAAGGATGTAGAGCTCGTTGTCCTCCCCGACGAGGAGTTTGTGAAGGAGCTCCAGGAGAGGCTCTCAGCGGAGGACATACACATAGAGGGGGAAGAAGGAGAGAAGGCGGAGAACCTTGATCTCCTCTTGGCAGAGGACGACAGCCCCGCGGTGAGTCTCGTAAACAGGGTGCTGATAAAGGCTTCAACGGTGGGTGCCTCGGACATTCACTTTGAACCTTACGAAGACGAGGCTATTGTACGCCTCAGGATGGACGGTGTCCTTCATGACCTTCTTAAGGTTCCAGCTTCAACTTACCAGAGTGTTGTCTCAAGGATAAAGGTGATGTCAAACCTGAACGTTGCTGAAAAGAGGGTTCCTCAGGACGGAAGGATAAGGGTGAGGATAGGACAGAAAGACCTTGACATAAGGGTTTCTGTGGTTCCCACCGTGTTCGGGGAGAGAGTAGTCATGAGACTCCTTGACAGGACAGGAGCACTCCTAACCCTTGAACAGCTGGGCTTGTCAGAGGAAGATAGAAAGAAGGTAGAAAGGCTTGCAAAAAAGCCTTACGGAATAGTTCTCGTTACAGGTCCCACGGGAGCGGGTAAGTCAACGACCCTCTACGCCATGCTCCTCTATGTAAAAGACCCAAGGAAAAACATAATCACCATAGAAGACCCCGTGGAGTACCAGATAAAGGGTATAAGCCAGATACAGGTAAACCCGAAAGTAGGACTCACCTTCGCCAGCGGGCTCCGCTCAGTTCTGAGGCAGGACCCGGACATAATAATGGTAGGTGAGATAAGGGATTCTGAGACTGCGGACATAGCCGTTCACGCAGCGCTAACCGGACACCTCGTCTTGTCAACCCTTCACACCAACGATGCCCCCTCTGCGGTAACAAGGCTTGCGGATATAG
>JALSTO010000092.1 GCA_026983685.1 Aquificaceae bacterium
TCCTTTTCTCTACGTGGGTATAAAAGTACTGGACGCTCGCTAATATCTTCTCTTCCACAGAGAAAAGCTTAAGGGAAAAGGAGGGGCAAGGAAAAGGAGATATATCACATTAAACCTTTGCCCCCATCTGCTTAGCCTTTTCCACAACCTCTTCCACTGTTCCCACCATGTAGAAGGCGTTCTCGGGAAGGTGGTCGTACTTTCCTGTAAGTATCTCCTTGAAGGACCTTATGGTGTCCTCAAGCTTGACGTACTTTCCGGGCATACCCGTGAACTGCTCCGCAACGTGGAAAGGCTGAGCGAGGAACTTTTGTATCCTCCTTGCCCTGTTGACTATAGCCTTGTCCTCTTCTGAGAGCTCCTCCATACCCAGTATGGCGATTATCTCCTGTAGCTCCTTGTACCTCTGGAGTATCCTCTTGACCTCCATAGCTGTTTCGTAGTGTTCATCACCAACGAACTCGGGGGCGAGATACTTGGAGGTGGACTCAAGGGGGTCTATGGCAGGATAGATTCCCAGCTCCGCAAGTCTCCTCGCCAGAACGGTAGTCGCATCAAGGTGGGCAAATATGGAGTAGGGTGCAGGGTCTGTTATGTCGTCCGCAGGAACGTAAACAGCTTGAACAGCTGTTATTGAACCCTTCTTGGTAGAGGTTATCCTTTCCTGAACCTCTCCGACGTCGGTATTGAGGGTTGGCTGGTATCCGACCGCAGAGGGAAGCCTTCCCAAGAGGGTTGAGACCTCAGAACCAGCCTGAACGAACCTGAATATGTTGTCTATGAAAGTCAGGACGTCCTGACCTTCAACGTCCCTGAAGTACTCAGCCATAGTTATTCCTGTCTGGGCGACCCTGAACCTAACACCGGGAGGCTCGTTCATCTGTCCATAGACCATGACGGTGTAAGGAAGAACCCCGGACTCCTTCATCTCAAGCCACAGGTCGTTACCTTCCCTCGTCCTCTCACCCACACCGACAACCACCGAAAAGCCCTTGTGGTATTTGGCTATGTTGTGAATAAGCTCCTGCATCAGGACGGTCTTTCCTACGCCCGCCCCACCGAAGAGACCAACCTTACCACCCTTGACGTAGGGTTCAAGGAGGTCAACTACCTTGATACCTGTCTCAAGTATCTCAACCTTGGTTGACTGTTCATCAAGGGATGGGGGTTCTCTGAACATGGGCCAGCGCTCTTTAGCCTCAACAGGTCCCTGATCATCTATGGGCTGACCAACGACGTTGAATATCCTTCCGAGAACCTCCCTTCCGACCGGAACGCTTATAGGACCTCCAAGGTACTCAACCTCCTGTCCTCTTGTAAGACCATCGGAGGCTCCCATACCTATAGCTCTGACCCTGCTCTCACCTATGTGCTGGGCTACCTCAAAGAAGAGCTCCTCCTCAGCCCAGTTTCCCTTGTCATCAATGTACCTTCTTACGGTTTTCAAACCGTGCTTTATAGGCGGGAGCTCCTTTGTGTCAAACTCAACGTCCACAACGGGACCAACAACCTGAACTATCCTACCTACGAGCTTCTCAGCCATAACCAAACCTCCTAATTTTTCTCACTTCATAGCCTCTGCGGCGCCGACTATATCAATAAGTTCAAGGGTGATAGACTCTTGCCTCGCCTTATTGAATATCATGGTCCACTGCTTTACGAGGTCATCCGCATTCTTCGTAGCGTTGTCCATAGCGACCATCCTTGCGAAGTGTTCAGCTGCATTGGACTCAACCATAGCCCTGTAGAGCTGGTAGTTGAGGTAGAGGTTTATTATCTTCTCCATGAACTCACCTTCATCAACCTCAAAGGAGTAGACGCTGAGGTCCTCCTGAACCCCCTCTTCGGGGAGCTCAAAGGGGAGGAACTTCCTTATAACGGGTTTGTAGCTTGCCCTCGTTATCATCTCGTTGTTTATCAGATAGACCGCATCGGTCTCACTATTTGTAAACCTGTCCCTCACTATCTCGGATACCTCCTTCGCAACACCGAAGTTCACCTCCTTCCTGAAGACCTCATCGTAGCCCTTGACTATTTCGTAATCCCTTCTTGAGAAGTACTGGTAACCCTTCCTTCCTATGAGTATCAGGCTCGTGCTTATGCCTGCACTTCTCTTGCTGTCAATAAACTTCTCCGTTTCCCTTATTATGTTGGAGTTGAAGGCTCCCGCCAGTCCTCTGTCTGCAGTTACCAAGATTATGTCCGCCCTTCTCTCTTCCCTCTCCTCCATAAGAGGCACCGCCTCTCTGTCAACGTGACCTGCGAGGTCCCTGACGAGCTCATACAGCTTATCTGAATAGGGTCTGGAGGAGTAGAGGAGCTCCTGTGCTCGCCTGAGCTTTGCTGCGGACACGACCTTCATTGCATTAGTTATCCTTCTCGTGTTTTTAATACCCTGTATCTTCCTTCTTATGTCCCTTGGAGATAGCTTTGGCATAACGGGGAGGTATTATAGCACAGTTTTTGTGGTAGAATCTTTGCTCATGGAGTACGCCTTCTTTGAAGGAAATTTCGTCCCCATAGAGGAAGCGAACATAAATATAAAAACGAACTCCTTTCATTACGGAACTGCCATCTTTGAGGGGCTGAGAGCTTACTGGAACGAAGAACATGGGCAGCTTTACATACTCTTTGCCAGGGAACACTACGAAAGGCTCGTAAGGAACGCCAAGGCGTTGTTCATGGAGCTTCCTTACAGTGTGGATGAGCTTGTAGAGATAACCAAAGAGCTCCTCGTGAGGAACGAGATAAGACAGGATGTCTATATAAGACCCATAGCCTACTTCAAGGACCTTGCCCTAACGCCTAAGCTGATAGACTACACGCCCGAGGTCGCCATATACACTTACAACTTCGGCAGGTATCTTGATACCTCTCAGGGGATAAGGATCAAGGTCTCCTCCTGGAGGAGGAACGATGACAACTCAATACCCTCCCGCTGGAAGGTTGCGGGAGCTTATGTGAACAGCGCCTTAGCCAAGACAGAGGCACTCATGGCCGGATACGATGAGGCTCTGCTTCTGAACTCTCAGGGTTTGGTAGCTGAAGGCTCTGGAGAGAACATATTCCTCATAAGGGAAGGTAAGGCAGTCACTCCATCCCACAGCGAACACATACTTGAAGGCATAACGAGGAGAGCGATTATAAACCTCCTTAAGAACGACCTTGTCGTCAGGGTTGAAGAGAGGCCCGTTGCCCGAAGCGAGCTCTACGTAGCGGACGAGATATTTCTTACAGGAACTGCCGCGGAGGTAACGCCTGTGGTTGAGGTGGACAACAGGAAGGTGGGTAGCGGGAAGATCGGAGAGATAACATCTCAACTCCAGGAACTTTACTTCAACGCTGTTAGGGGGAACATAGAAAGGTACAGGAGCTGGCTGACACCCGTATATGAGAAGTGAAATATTACAGGAGCTTCAGGAGCTTACGCACTTCTTTTCAGACAGGGAGAGAGTTTCCTCTTCCGAAGGGATAAGAGAATCCCAGCAGAAGATCATAAAGTTTCTAAGAAGTCTGAAGATCCCCTTTGTGGAGGAGAACTTCGTTGTTGAAAA
>JALSTO010000093.1 GCA_026983685.1 Aquificaceae bacterium
CGTTGCCCTTCCGCTGAAGGGGTCTCTCGTAGGGACTGGACACCTCTTTGATATCCCCTTTCCTTCCATCACCACCTCACCCACAGCAAACCTCTTTCCCAGGAGCTGATCCTCCCAGAAGGGAGGGACTCCCTCAATCTCCAGATTGGTCCTGAAGCGCCTCCTCGCGTTCTCCTCCTCAAGACCGAACCAGCTCGCTACCTCTCTCAGGGTGGCTCCGCTCACCAGTGTGGGTCCGTGGGCTCTTCTGTCATCGGGAAATCCTCCTTCGTCTTTCCTGAGATGAACCCTGTAGCCGAAGATCTCTGAGAAGAAGTCCTCCATAGCCCTCGTCTCTTCAAGGGTAAACTCGTGGGTCCTTCCCCTGTAAAGGAGGCTCACGACTCCTGTGGAGAGGTCAACACGACTCCTTATCTCGTGAATTTTCTTCTCCTTCTTGCCGCTTACGGGGTTCCCCTCCTCGTCAAAGAGGGCGAGCTCCCTGTCGTGCTCAAGAGAACCTGTGTGTGTAAGCTTTGCCTCCTCCACCTCAACAGGATCAAGTCCCTTTATAGGGTAGATGAGAATCTTTGATAGGTAAACCCTTCCTATCATCGGGGTAATTTTACACCGTACTTCTTTATCCTGTAGCTGACCTGCCTTGGGGTCATCCCGAGCTTCCTGGCTGCCTCCTTTATCACAAAACCGCTCTCCCTGAGAGCTTCTTCTATCAACCTTTTCTCAACATCCCATATTGACGTTCCGCCGGGCACACCTTCTAACTCGTTCTGGACAGGCATATCTCTTCTCAGCTCTTTTGGGAGCTCTTCCTCTGTAAGCACTCCGTCCGTATCAAGGATAACCATCCTTTCAATTACGTTCTGGAGTTCCCTTACGTTTCCGGGCCAGCTGTAAGACATGAAGGCGTCCATAACCTCGGGGGATACCTTGACCTCCTTCCTGTACTCCTTCCCGAACACTGAGAGGAAGTGTTTTACAAGGGCTGGTATATCCTCCTTCCTCTCCCTCAGAGGCGGTATAAATATAGGAAAGACGCTGAGTCTGTAGTAGAGGTCCTCCCTGAAGCTCCCTTCCCTTATCATCGCTTCCAGATTCCTGTTTGTAGCCGCGATTATCCTGACATCAACCTTTACAGGTCTGTTTCCTCCGAGCCTCTCTATCTCCTTCTCCTGAAGGACCCTGAGTATCTTTGCCTGAAGGCTTAGGGGCATATCACCTATCTCGTCAAGAAAAAGGGTTCCCCCGCTGGCAAGCTCAAACTTCCCCTTTTTAGTCCCGTAAGCCCCGGTAAAGGCTCCCTTTTCATATCCAAAGAGCTCAGCCTCAAGGAGGTTTTCGGGTATCGCCGCGCAGTTTACGGCTACAAAGGGCTTGTCAGCCCTCGGACTCAGGAAATGGATAGCCCTTGCGAAGACCTCTTTCCCTACCCCACTCTCACCTCTCAGCAGGACTGTAGCGTTTGTCGGAGCAACCCTGTGAACAAGACCCAGTATGTCCTGTATCTGCCTGCTCCTGCCAACTATCCCCTCCACCTTCAGCTCTCCGTAAACCCTCTTTATTTCCATTTCAAGAGCCTTCTTCTCGCTCTCCAGGTCCTTCTTCTCCTCATGGATCTTCCTCTCAAGGGAGAAGCTGTTGGCTATAAGTGTTGCGACCATGTTCAGGAAGCGGGTAAGCTCATCAAGGGACTCCTTCCCTGAAACTTTTCTATCCGCGCTCAGGACACCCACAACCCTGCCACCGCTCTTTATAGGTACCGCTATGAAGGCTATCTTCTTTCCCCTGAGGTTCTTCCTCTTCCAGAGCTTGTTGAGAAACTCCGGCTCCTCGGATATATCAGGCACAACCATAGGTATTCCGTACTTCCAGACCTTTCCCGTTATCCCCTCCCCTCTCTTGAATCCGTCTCCCTGAAGGCTCCCCGAGGAAGTAGCCCTGACCACTATCTGGTCTGTAGAAGGGTCGTAGAGGGTTAAAGTCAGCCTGTCAAAGCCCATGAGCTTCTTCAAAAGTCTGAGTATGTAGGGCACCGTCGCTTCTATGTTAAGAGATGAGGACAGTGCCTTGCTGATCTCGTAGAGTGTCTCAAGCTCAAGCTTCGTATTCATACAAGGGAAAATATAATACTCAGGAGAAAAGATGAACAGGGTGGTGGCTTTTCTGTTCTTTCTGATAGCCCTTTCTTGGGGGCTCACCGTCGGTGATAGGGAGAGGCTCGTAGAAGAGGCTAAGAGGAAGGGCGAGGTCCTGCTCAACTTCCAGAACGCAGACGTCAAGGAGCTTGCTCTATTTATGGGTGAGCTCGTCGGAAAGAACGTGGTAGTTGATCCCGCTGTCAGGGGAAAGGTGACCCTCGTCTTTACCAAGCCTTTGAAGATAAAGGAGGCTTGGGATGTTTTCACCTCAGCCCTCTTCATGCAGGGCTTCGGCGTTGTGGAGACCGATAAGACCGTAAAGGTTCTGCCTCTGAACGAAGCTATCACGGTGGCTCAGCTCAGGAAGAAGCCTGCCAAAGGGGAGCTTGCCCTACTTGTGTTTAACCTCAGGCACTCCGATGCCCAGACCGCGATGAACTCCGTAAGACCATTCCTCTCTCCCTTTGCGAGGGTCTCGGTTCATTCTCCCTCCAACTCTCTTATAGTAGCGGACGTGGGGGAAAACATAAAAAAGGCTCGCGACATCCTCACCCGCATAGACAAGCCCGAGGTTGAGGGTGAGGTTAGGGTTTACAGGCTGAGATACCTTTCGGTCAGGGATGGTCAGAGGATAGTTTCCTCCCTCAACACAGCCTTTACCAAGAGGTTCGGCTCACCGATAGTTGTCTCCGCGAGTGAGGAAGCCAACGCCCTTGTGGTCTTCGCTCCCAGGGATGTTCAGGCTACCATAGGTGAGATATTTAAGGAGATAGACACAGAGAGCGTTGCTTCAGAGAAGAGAAGCTTTTACATAATACCCCTCAAATTTGTTTCTGCGGAGGAGCTTTCAGAAACCCTCCAGAGCCTTTTGGGGGGGAAGGGAAGGATCAGAACCAAACCACTGCAAAGGGTAAAACCCCAGCCTGCTTACCCACCCACAGGAGTCAGGGGAAAAGGGAAAGCTCCCAAGGCTAAACAGGTACAGCGGAGGAGCATCCCCTTTATCACAACGGGCGAGGGTATGAAGATAGGCTTTGACAGGGGAACTAACTCTGTAATAGCCTACGCAACGAGGAGTGAGTACGAAGGGCTGAAGAGATTGATAGAAAGGCTTGACGTAAGACGGAAACAGGTTCTGATAGCCGCTACCATAGTTGAGGCTTCAACCCGGAGCCTCCTTGACATAGGTGTAAAGTGGCAGGTCCTCGGTAAAAGAGGCGGAGCTGTCTTCAGGGGTAGCTCCCTTACCGACATATACAGTTCCTTTCTCTCAGGGAACTTCCTTATGGGGGTTTTCTCAGACGTTGGGAAGACGATAAGCGTAGGAGGGGTTGACCTCTTCTTCCCGGACCTCGTTCTCCTTTTCTCCCTCCTTGAAACCGGCTCAGGCTTCAACATAGTCTCCA
>JALSTO010000094.1 GCA_026983685.1 Aquificaceae bacterium
TGAAGCGCATGTTCTCATTAGGAAGCAGGGCTCCGGGGAGAAGGTGTAGTTCGGTGAGTATCTGAAAGCCGTTGCATATACCTACAACGATCTTCCCTTTATTGGCAAACTCATAGACAGCCTCTGCAAGGGGAGTCTTAGAGGCGAGGGCTCCCGGTCTGAGGTAGTCGCCAAAGGAAAATCCCCCCGGAAGGACGACACAGTCATACTTGGA
This sequence comes from Aquificaceae bacterium, assembly GCA_026983685.1. Taxonomy (GTDB): domain Bacteria; phylum Aquificota; class Aquificia; order Aquificales; family Aquificaceae; genus Hydrogenivirga. Next base: position 215 of record JALSTO010000094.1, read on the forward strand.
GAGGTCCCTCTCTTCATGAAACACGAAGTCAACATCCTTCTCAAGGACATCCCTTATAACGTAGTAGGTATCGTAATCACAGTTTGACCCGGGAAAAACACATACGGCGAACTTCATCAGAGTTCCTCTATCTCGTAGTCCTCTATGAGGGGGTTGACTATGTACTTCTGGGCTATGGTCTCAACGTCTTCACCCTGGGCGACTTCCATCTCAATGAGCTTGCCTACCCTCACGTGTCTCACATCAAAGCCGTTGTCCCGGAGCATCTCCTCAACAGCCCTCCCCTGGGGATCGAGGAGACCCTCCTTAGGCTTTATCAGTATCCTCACTCTTTTCATCACTCCCGACCTCGGATTTAATAACTATCCTTCTTATCTCGTCACCCTCTTCTAAGGTCCAGCGTCTTTTAGCCAGCCTGTCCCTCTTGCTCAGGGGTATCTCATCAACCTTTATACGATCGTAGAAAGCTCTCCCAAGCTTCGTGCTTACAAGGATCTCAAGCTCATCCTTTATGGGAAGCAGGTCTATCAACCTCTCCCTGGCGGAGCCGAGAACGTTTATCCCCTTCACTCCTCTGTTCCTTACAGCTATCTCCTCCTGATAAATCCTTTTAACACCTCCCTCCGTGGTAACAACTATGAGATAGGGCTCGTCCGTAATTACCCTCACACCCACAACTTCATCGTTCTCCTCAATTTTTATACCCTGAGAGCCTTTTGTTCCAGGTGTTGCCGCCGGTATCTCCCTGACGTTAAACCTCGCAACCTTACCCCTCCTCGTGAACATCAGAACGTGGCTCATGTCTATTGACTGGGCTATACCAACGACTTCGTCGTCTTCCGCCAGCTTGATTATCTTCATTCCCTGAGCTTTGTACTCAAACTCAACGAGTGGTATCTTCTTTATCATTCCGTTCTTCGTAGTTAGCAGGAGCCTGTCCGCAAACCTCTCCCTTATGAAGGCTCCCACTATCCTCTCCTCCGACTCCTTAAAGTTAACTTTGCTCCCCTGAAGAGCCTGAGAGCCTGCGAGCCAGTAAACCCTTCCTCTGCTGGAGACGAGGAAGAGACCTTCTGTGAAGGGGACATCAAGTATATCAACTACGGGGACCTCTCCCTCCGGTATCTCCTCAAGGGGCATGACCCTTCCGTTTTCAAATACAGCCACTACAAGGGAACCTTCTTCCAGCTCCTCCTCAAGCCCCTCAATAAAGGTCCTTCTTGTGTCTCCATACTTCCTGACAAGCTTTTGGGTTTCCTCAACGAATATCTTTATCCTCTCCTCCTCGCTACCTATAACTTTGCGGTAGTAATCTATCTTCTGAAGGAGCTCAGCCTCTTCTTGTCTGAGCTTATCCCTTTCAAGGGACGTAAGCCTGTGGAGTCTCAGGTCAAGGACAGCTTTAGCCTGTCTTTCGGTAAGTCCAAAGCGGACCATGAGCATATCCCTTGCCTCTGAGGGGTCCTTTGATTTCCTTATCCCTTCTATGACATCGTCAAGGTTGTTGAGGGCTATCAGGAGACCCTGAACCACATGGAGCCTGTCTTCAGCCTTTCTTAGGAAGTAGCGTGTCCTCCTCAGTATGACGCTGAGCCTGTGCCTTATGAACTCCCTCAGGAGCTCCTTGATGCCAACGAGCTTGGGTTCACCTCCGACGAGCACAACGAGGTTTACAGGAAAGCCCTTCTTGAGCTGGGTGTACTTGAAAAGCTTCTTAAGAACCTTCTCTCCTTTTGCCTCCCTCTTCAGCTCTATCACTATCCTTATTCCGTCCTTGTCGGACTCGTCCCTTATGTCGGATATCTCCTTTATCCTTCCGCTCCTTACGTTGTCCGCTATCTTCTTTATTAGCTCCGCCTTGTTTACCTGATAGGGTATCTCCGATACAACTATCTGCTCCCTGCCCCCCTGAACCTTTTCTACGTGAGCCTTCGCCTTAACCTGAACTATACCCCTGCCCGTCTCGTATATTTCTTTCAGGTCTCTGTAGTTCTCTATAACGCCTCCGGTGGGAAAGTCGGGACCTTTAATTATCTCAAGTATTTCTTCCGTGCTCATGTTGGGGTTCTTTGCAAGCTCCACGAGAGCCTTTCCCACTTCCCGGAGGTTGTGGGGAGGTATAGAAGTGGCAAGACCTACCGCTATACCTGCGGTTCCGTTGCACAGAAGGTTGGGGAACTTGGAGGGGAGCACCGTAGGTTCGGTCAGAGACTCATCAAAGTTTGGAACGAAGTCAACGGTATCCTTATCTATGTCCTCAAGCATCTCCACAGCTATGGGAGATAGCTTTGCTTCTGTGTATCTCATCTGGGCTGGAGGGTCTCCGTCAACAGAGCCGTAGTTCCCCTGTCCTATTATGAGCGGGTACCTGACTGAAAAGTCCTGAGCCATCCTCACGAGGGCATCGTAAACCGCCTGATCGCCGTGGGGGTGGAACTTCCCGAGGACCTCACCCACCACTCTTGCACTCTTCTTAAAGGGCTTGTCGGGGGTAAGCCCCATCTCGTGCATTGCGTAAAGTATCCTCCTCTGAACGGGCTTTAGCCCGTCCCTGACATCGGGGATAGCCCTCCCCACGATGACGGACATTGCGTAGTCTATGTAAGACTGCTTGACCTCTTCTTCAATGGGGATTTCTATGATTTCCATTTTCGGAAAGATTATACCACAGGAGCTGAAGCCCTTATCCTGCCCTCCCGACGGGAAACCTCAAACAGTCCATCTCCGAGGAACCTTTCACATACCCAGAGATTGGTTTCAAGGTGCCCCGTAAATCTTGGAACGGTGATCTCTCCGCCGGCAAGACCCAACCAGGGAACGAGATGATCCGCAAGGTGTCTATCAACGGTGGCTCCGCTCTTCCAGTCCTCCAGAAGCTTGAGGGCGCACTCCCTGCCGACCTCCTCCGCAGGTTTGCCCTTCCTCCCGAGGCTATCCGCACCCATTATGTTCCCTCTATCGTCTTCAAGCCAGAGGGTTACGCTTGTTCCTATTGAAGGAGAAGATACATACTGCCTGTAAACCTCGGGCTCGGGCAGACCCTCCTTTTTAAGGAGTTCAAGGGCTCCAATGATCTGCCTCTCAACGACCTTCCTCTCCCTCAGGCTCTCATGGGCTACTGAGAGGATATGGAGTCTCCTGATCTCTCCCTGCCCAACCCTGCGAAGCTCAAGCCTGCCTCTGAGAAACTTCCTGACACTCTTGATTTCATAGGCTCCGGTGAAACTGCCCTTTACCCACAGCCTTACCTTCCCACCTCCCGCTGGATAGTAGCCTCTGCGGAGGACATCAAGCTTCACAAGCTCCGCCACCGGCGATATGTTAGG
>JALSTO010000095.1 GCA_026983685.1 Aquificaceae bacterium
GAAGGAGCTCGGCGGTATGAAGCAGAGGCTTGAGAACATGGTCTATAACCGTGTGAAGGAGGCAGCGGAGAAGCTCGCAAAGGAAAGAGGCTATACGGGAGTCCTTGACTGCGCAGTCTTCATATATAAAGAGAGCGATATGGACATAACCACCGAGGTGATAGAGATAATAGACTCCAGTGTCAAGAAGAAATGAAGCTCGGTGAGATAGCAGAACTCCTCGGGGGTGAGCTTTCGGGCAACCCGGACCTTGAGGTGGGGGGGATATCCTCGGTCCAGAACCCAAAGCCGGGTACCATCGTCTTCTGCCAGTCTCCGGAGGATGTTGAGAAGGCTCTGAGGGGTTCTCCCGTTGCCCTCGTGGTCTCTTCGGAGGTGGAAGCTCCAAACTACATAAGGGTTGAGGATGTGAGGCTTGCCTTAGCCATATTCCTTGAGAGTTTCTATCCCGAAAAACACCCCGAAGGGGTCTCTCCAGATGCAAAAATAGGGGAAGGCGTATCTCTCGGGAAGGGTGTCTATGTCGGACCCTTCGCGGTCATAGGGGACGGGGTCATCCTTGAGGACAACGTAAAGGTCTATCCCTTTACCTACGTGGGGGACAACACGGTTGTGGGGGAGGGGAGCATTCTCTTCAGCGGAGTTCACATATACCCGAGAACGGTTATAGGGAAGGGTGTCAGGATACACAGCGGGGCTGTCATAGGGGCGGATGGCTTCGGCTACCACATAGGAAAGGAAGGCATAAGGAAGCTGAACCATATAGGTAACGTGGTCATAGAGGACTACGTTGAGATCGGAGCAAACACAACCGTTGACAGGGCTATGATTGACAGCACGAGGGTGGGTAGGAATTCCAAGATTGATAATCTCGTCATGATAGCCCATAATTGTGATATAGGGGAGGCTAACATAATAGTGAGTCAGGTGGGTATATCGGGAAGTGTAAGGACGGGAAGGGGTGTGGTGCTTGCGGGTCAGGTGGGTGTTGCGGACCATGTGAGCATAGGCGATGGGGCAACCGTAACAGCCAAGGCTGGTGTGTCAAAGGACTTAGAGGGTGGGAAGGTCTATGGAGGAGCTATCCCCGCTATGGAATGGGGCAGGTGGAAGAGGATTTACGCAGCTCTGATGAGACTGCCCGATCTGGTAAAGAAGCTGAGATGAAGGCTTTTGTAGAGAAGATAGTCGTTGAAGGCTTCAAGTCTTACGGGAAAGATAGGAAGGAGATACCCCTCGGTGAAGGCTTCATATCTATAGTTGGTCCTAACGGGGCGGGGAAGTCAAACATAGGTGATGCCCTCTCCTTTGCCCTCGGAATAGCTACCACAAAGACCCTCAGAGCTAAAAACCTCTCCTACCTGATATTTTCAAGGGACGGGGAGAAGGCTCCCCACGCCTATGTGGAGATCCACTTCAAGAACGGCGGAGCCTTTCCTGTAGAAGATGAGAGGGTGGTTATCTCAAGGAAGGTCACCCAAGACGGGAGGAGCACTTTCAGGATAAACGGAACCGTTGTTAGGGAGAAGGACCTGAAGGACTTCCTCTCCAAGGCGGGTATATACGAAAACGGCTACAACGTGGTACTTCAGGGAGACATCATCAAGTTTCTGAAGATGACCCCCGTTGAGAGGCGAAAGGTTATAGAGGACGTTGCAGGGATAAGCGAGTATGAGGCAAAGAAGCAGAGGGCTATAAACGACCTCATGGAGGTTGATATAAAGATAAGGGAGCTGAAGCTCCTCTTAGATGAAATAAAGATTCAGCTGGAGAGGCTAAGGGAGGAGAAGGAGAAGCTTGAGAGGTACAGGTCTCTTCAGGAGCAAAAGAGGGAGCTTGAGATAGCCCTGCTCTCAAAGGAGATCAAGAGATTCAGCTCTGAGGAGGAGAAGCTCCTTGAGGAACTCAGCAGGAGCAGGGAGGAGCTTGAGAGGATAAAGGAAGGTATACGTCAGAGAGAAGAGGTCCTTTCTCAGAAGGAGGAGAGGCTCAAAGAGCTGAGCGAGAAGCTCCTCCCCTTCAGGGAGAGGATAGGGAAGATATCCTCGGACATAGAGCACCTTGGCAAGAGGATAGAGGAGGGTCAGAGGAGGAGAGAAGAGCTTCTCTTGGAAAGGGAAAAGGAGGAGAAGGCTCTTGGCTACCTGCTCAAGGACTTGGAGAACCTGAGGGAAGAGCTGAACCTCTTGAAGGAGGAGCTGGAGCTCAAGGAGTCAGAGTATGAGGAGCTAAAGAGGGAGGAGGAGAGGTCCTACTCGGAGCTGAAGGCTTTGGACGACAGGCTTAAGGTCTCCATAGAGGAGGCACAGAAGGCAGAGGAAAAGGAGAGACAGCTCAAGGAGCTCATAGAGAAGAAGAGGGAGGAGGAGAACTCAAAGAGGGTAAAGCTGAGGGAGATTGAGGTAAAGATTGAAAGAACCTTAGAAGATATAAAGAGGCTTGAGGAGGAGAAGGAAGAGACGAGGAGAAGAATAGAGGAGTCCTTCGGTGAGCTTGAGAAGTACAGGAGGATGAGGGCGGTTGAACAGGATACCCTCAGGCAGGAGAAGGAGTATATGAAGAAGGTTGAGGGTGAGCTGGGCGAGGTCAGAAAGAAGATAGAAGAAGTGATAAGGGGGAAAGCCTACGTAGAGAGCAAGCTTGCAAGCACCGAGCCTACGGAACTACTCTTTGAGGGAATAGAGGGCGTTTACGGGACGGTAGGAGACCTTATAACGGTCAAGGACCCTGAACACATAAAAGCTGTTGAAGTTGCAGGAGGGGGAAGGCTCAGATACGTCGTGGTTGAGAACGAAGATGTTGCAAAGAGGTGTATTGACTACCTGAGGGAGAACAACCTTGGCAGGATGAGCTTCATTCCCTTAAATAGAATAAGGGCGGACTTCAACCTTCCACCCTATCCGAGAACGAGGGGGGCTGTTGACTTTGCCATAAAGCTCGTTGATTACGACAAGAGATTTGAGAGGGCGGTGAGGTTCGCCTTCGGGGATACACTGATAGTTGAGGATTTTGAATCCGCCAAGAGGATAGGCATAGGTAGCTACCGCATGGTAACCCTTGAGGGGGAACTCTTTGAAAAGAGCGGTGTTATAACGGGAGGTAGCCAGAGGAGCGGTGGGGAGCTCGGGAGAAGGTTTTACGAAGAGGAAAGGAGAAAGCTTGAGGAGGAGGAGGTTCAGCTCCGAGACAAAGAACAGGATCTGATCATAAAGCTCAGGGCTCTCAGGAGCGAGATATCGGAGAAAGAGGGAGTCCTGAAGGTACTTGAGAAGAGGCTTTCAGAGTTTGAGGAGCTATCCAAGGAGGGAGACAGGAAGCTTGCGGAGTACGACGAGAAGATCGCCAAGGCTGAGGAGTTCGTTGAGATACTGCGATCCGAAGAGGAGAAGATAAGAGAAGAGCTCCGGAAGCTGAAGGAGGACATAGATTACAGCTCGGAGAAGCTGAAAAACTTAGAACTCAAAAGGCAGGACATAATCAACTACTACAGGTCCTCGGGAATTGAGGAGAAGAGACAGGAGTACGAGAGAATAAAGA
>JALSTO010000096.1 GCA_026983685.1 Aquificaceae bacterium
AGCAGGAAGCTAAGCACCTTATAGACCTGAGAAGCCAGATAATGCAGGTAAAGTCTGATATAGGGGGAGTTCAGGCGGAGCTGGAGAAGATAAAGCAGGCAAAGGCAAGGCTCACGAGGGAAATTGAGCAGGCACGCAGGTACGGAGACTACTGGACCTTAGAGAGCCTCCAGCTTGAGCTCAAAAGGCTTGACTCCCTTGAGAGGAACTATCGCAGACAGCTTGAAAGCGTTGAGAAAAGCCTGACCTCAGTTTTCAAACCAGAAGATGTGAGGGATTTTTTAGAGAACAGGCTTTCCATAGATGGGCTCATCAGGAAAGCTATAGGAGACTCATCTCTTATCCAGCAGGTTAAAGATATAGGCATATCACCCGACAGGGTAATTGACAGGATAGCCCAGAGAGTCTTCGGCAGGAAGCGGAGCTTTGACTACAGTGAGTACCTGATAAGGGTCCTTGAGAACGCCCAGAACAGGGCTGTATCGGAGGGAGAGGCTCAGGTTCAACCCTCCCACATAGGTGCAGCCCTCGTTGAAGCGAAAGACACCATAGGTGGTAGATTAATAAATCAGGTGTTAGGAGGTGAAAAGGAGATGAAGGATGTAGGACAGGAGCTTAAAGAAGAGGAGAAGTCTCCCCTTGAGAGGTTCGGTATCAACCTCACTGGGTTGGCAAGGGAAGGCAAGCTTGACCCAGTGATAGGAAGAGAAAAGGAGATAAATCAGGTGATAGAGGTGCTCTTGAGGAGGACGAAGAACAATCCCGTCCTCATAGGCGATCCGGGAGTAGGTAAGACCGCCATAGTTGAAGGACTCGCCCAGAGGATAGTTAACAAAGAGGTTCCTCCAGAGCTTCAGGACAAGGAGATATGGGCTATTGACATGGCTACACTCCTCGCTGGTTCAAAGTACAGGGGTGAGTTTGAAGAGAGGATGAAGGCGCTCCTTGAGGAAGTTAAGGAGAGAGGAAACATCATTCTTTTCATTGACGAGATACACACCATAGTTGGTGCTGGTAAGGCTGAAGGTGCGGTTGATGCAGGCAACATAATGAAGCCAGCCCTTGCAAGGGGCGAGATAAGGGTGATCGGCGCAACAACCGTTGACGAGTACAGGAAGTACATAGAGAAGGACCCAGCTCTTGAGAGGAGGTTCCAGCCCATATACGTTGATGAACCCTCCGAAGAAGAAGCTATTGAGATACTCAAAGGACTGAGACCTAAGCTTGAACAGCATCACAAGGTTAAGATATCTGACGAGGCTATAGAGTCCGCTGTAAAGCTTACAAGAAGGTACGTTACCTTCAGGAAACTTCCCGACAAAGCCATTGACGCCCTTGATCAGGCTTCCGCAAGAAAGAAACTCTCTGTAATAGGCATTCCTCCCGAGGTTCAGGAGATAGAGAGGAAGATAAGGGCTATTGATGAGGAGATAATGAAAGCTAACCTTGAAGGGGACTACGAGAAGGAGGCACAGCTGAAGGTAAAGAAGGTCCAGCTTGAAAAGGAGAAGCAGGAGGTACTTGAAAAAGTTGGCAGTTCGGACCTCAAGATACAGGAGCTCAAAAAGAGGATAGAGGAGCTTGACAGGGAGATCATAAGGACCGCTGAAAGCGGTGATTACGAAAAAGAAGCCCAGCTAAAGATAGAGAAGGTGAACCTTGAGAAGGAGCTGAAGGCTCTTGAATCCCAGAAGGCTGAAGAGCTCGTCGTTGGTTGGGACGACGTCGCTCAGGTAGTATCCGAGTGGACGGGAATACCGGTCACAAGGCTAAAAGAGGAGGAGATGGAGAAACTTCTCAGGCTTGAAGAGGAGCTCCACAAGAGGGTTGTTGACCAGGAACATGCGGTCAAGGCTGTTGCTGAAGCTGTAAGAAGGGCTCGTGCAGGCTTGAAGGACCCCAAGAGACCCATAGCGAGCTTCCTCTTCCTCGGACCCACAGGCGTTGGCAAGACAGAGCTCTCCAAAGCCCTTGCGGAACTTCTCTTTGGTGAAGAGGATGCTCTAATAAGGCTTGATATGTCGGAGTTTAAGGAAGAACACTCGGTTGCAAAGCTCATAGGTGCACCTCCCGGGTACGTTGGCTATGAAGAAGGTGGAAAGCTCACCGAAGCTGTCAGAAGAAAACCCTACTCCGTAATCCTTCTTGACGAGATAGAGAAGGCTCATCCTCGGGTCTTTGACCTTTTCCTGCAGGTCCTTGACGATGGAAGGCTGACCGACTCCCACGGAAGGACGGTTGACTTCAGGAACACCGTGATAATAATGACCTCAAACATAGGCTCCCAGTATCTACTCAACATACCCGTTGACGCAAGCGAGGACGTGGTTGAGAGAGAGTTTGAGAAGGCTAAGGAGAAGGTTCTTGAAGAGCTTAAGATGTTCTTCAGACCCGAGTTCCTCAACAGGGTTGACGAGATCATAGTCTTCAAGCCACTCACAATGAGGGAGCTCTCCCAGATAATTGACCTGCTCATAGCAAACGTGAACAGGCGCCTTGCTGAGAGGAACATAAGGATTGAGCTCACCGAATCCGCAAAGAAGGAGCTTGTCGCAAGGGGTTACGATCCAGCCTTCGGTGCAAGACCCCTCAAGAGAACTATACAGAGGTATGTGGAGACTCCCCTTGCTGACAAGATAATAAGGGGCGAGATAAAGGACGGCATGACCGTGGTTGTGGACTACGAAGATGGAGAGTTCAAGTTCATACCCAAGGGAGAGTACAGTCCCGCCTCAGTTTCTGGTCCAGACAGTGGTGAGGGTTAATCTATAATTATCTGAACTCCGGGGCGTAGCTCAGGTGGTAGAGCGCTGGCTTCGGGAGCCAGAGGTCGGCGGTTCAAGTCCGCTCGCCCCGATTGTTGATGTAAAATCTTTCCGATGGGCAAACCTGCCATTCTCGCCCTTGAAGATGGAACTTACTTCCTCGGGCGCTCTTTCGGTGCTGAGGGGGAGACCTCGGGTGAGCTCGTTTTCAACACTTCCATGACCGGCTACCAGGAGATACTGACGGATCCCTCCTACAGGGGGCAGATAGTCGTAATGACCTACACCCAGATAGGTAACTACGGTGTAAATCCTGAGGACATTGAGTCTAAAGGGGTTCAGGTTAACGGCTTCGTGGTAAAGGAGTCCTTTACAAATTACTCCAACTGGAGGGCTACCAAGTCTTTGGAAGAGTATCTGAGGGAAAACGGAATTGTAGGTATAGAGGGGATAGATACGAGGGCTCTGGTCAAGAGAATAAGAGAGAGGGGAGTTGTGAGAGGGATAATATCAACTGAGAACCTATCTCCTGAAGAGGCTGTCGGAAGGGCACGTCAGGTTCCCGACATATCGGAGCTTGACCTCGTGGATGAGGTCTCAACAAAGGAGGTTTACCGCTGGACACAGGGAGCTTGGGATCTCAGGAAAGGCTATGTGGATATGAATTCTGAAGGACCGCTCATAGCGGTGATTGACTTCGGCATAAAGTACAACATACTGAGGAGGTTCGTCTCAGAGGGTGCAAGGGTTCTTGTAGTTCCCCCTGAGTCCG
>JALSTO010000097.1 GCA_026983685.1 Aquificaceae bacterium
GGCTACTTGATCTCTTTGACCTCGTTGTCGGGGGCGATACATTTTCAGAAAAGAAGCCTTCTCCCCTTCCTGTTAAGAAAGCTTTAGAGTTCATAGGTGTGAAGCCTTCATCCGCTCTGATGGTCGGGGATACCGAAGCGGATATAAGGGCTGGCAAAGGTGCCGGAACCCTGACCGCCCTTGCCCTCTGGGGCTATGTCAAGAACGGGGCTGTTGAGCCAGACTTCTTTCTGAAGGAACCCACAGAGCTTCTCAGTTTAGCATACCGAGGATCTGGTGCCTGATCACGTGGGCTGGTCTGTAGTTGGGCTCTACCTCTAAAGCCCTGTTTGCTTCCTCAAGGGCATCGTAGAGCTTTCCCATAGCCATGTACGCCCTTGCAAGGTTCATATGGGGAAAGTGTCTCGGCTCGTAGTTCTTAGCGACTATCGCCTGTTTCAGCCATGGTATTGCTTCTTCATACTTTCCCTGCTCTATCAGGTAAGCTCCGATGTCGTTGTATGGATTGCCAAAATCAGGGTCTATCTCAATAGCCTTCTTGCAATACTCAATAGCTTTTTCATAATCTTATCTTCATACTGTAAGCCCAGCCGAGGAAGGTGTAGGCTTTAGCGGTAGGCTGTATCTCTATTGACTGCTTGTAAAGCTCTATGGCTTTGTCTATCTCACCCATCATGTGAAGGTTGTATGCTTCCTCAAATAGCCTTTCCGCTTCTCTCTCCGTGTACTCCATCTCTTTTCCTCCATTATTAATATACATCCGCTTATAAAATATGACAATATAATGCTCATAAGTGCGTATCCCCATCCATGATGTATAATCTTGAAAATGTACCTTGAGTATGAGAAGAAGCTCCTTGAGCTTAAGGAGAAGATTGACAATCTTTCCGCTCTCTTCCGTTCTGGGAACAGGGATGTTGAGAGGGAGCTAAGAAGCCTTCAGAGGGAGTTCAGAGAGAAGGCTAAGAAGGCTTACTCTAACCTCTCCCCCTGGGACAGGGTTCAGCTGGCGAGACATCCCAAAAGACCCCACACGAGCGACTACATAAAGCTCATGATAGAAAACTTTATTGAGCTCCACGGGGACAGAAGGTTTGCGGACGATAAAGCGGTTGTGGCAGGTTTTGGTTACTTCCGGGGTATGCCCGTTGCGGTTATCGGGCACGAGAAGGGCAGGGGAACTCAGGAAAAGATAGAAAGGAACTTCGGTATGCCCCATCCCGAGGGCTACAGGAAAGCCATCAGGGTCATGAAGCTTGCCCAGAGGTACAGGATGCCGTTGATAACCTTTATAGATACACCCGGTGCCTATCCCGGCATAGGAGCTGAGGAGAGAGGACAGTCGGAGGCTATAGCGGAGAGCATGCTCACGATGGGTTACCTGAAGATTCCGACCGTTGCTGTTGTTATAGGGGAAGGCGGTTCTGGAGGAGCTTTAGCCCTCGGTGTTGCGGATAGGATATGCATAATGGAGAATGCCTACTACTCTGTCATATCGCCTGAAGGCTGTGCGGCTATACTGTGGAAGGAACAGGGCAGAGTGAAGGAGGCAGCGAAGGCTCTCAGGCTGACGGCGAGGGATCTTTATGAGCTCGGGGTCGTTGACTGCATAATAAGGGAGCCCTTCGGCGCAGCCCACTGGGACCACAGGAGGTCCGCCCGTGTGGTTGCCTACCATATAAGGAAGTGTCTGAAGGAACTGTGTCAGAAGGACACCCATACCCTGCTCTCGGAAAGGATGGAAAAGTTCAAGGGAATGGGTGCCTACGTGTCCGGCTGAGCGGATTTACAGCTTGGACAGAGACCGTATATGTTTACCGAGTAGCCCTCTGTCCTGAAGCCTTCAAGCTCTTTAGGTATGCTCAGGCTGTCCTCTATGTATATGTCCTTGATAGCACCGCACCGGACGCATATGAGGTGGTGGTGCTCCTCCGTGTTGGCATCGTATCTGGCGGAGCTTCCCCAGTAGCATACCTTCTTGGCGAGCCCCATCTGCTCAAGGGTCTCAACTGTCCTGTAAACGGTGGCGAGGGACACGAAGGGATACCTCTTCTTCACCTCCTCGTATATCTCCTCAACGGTAGGGTGGTGGGGTGAGTTGAGAAGTATCTCGTAAACAGCGACCCTCTGGGGAGTTATCTTCAGCCCAGCCTGCCTGCACCTCTCTATAAAACCCTCAAGCCTATCCTCTTTAAGCATGCTATTAAATATAACAGGCTATGATTACTTTTCAATAACTCTTTTCACGTAGTATATAATCGTAATCCTCCCTTTCCCTTATGAGCCTGTGCTCACCATTTTCAACCATAACCTCTGCTGGTCTCGGTCTCACATTGTAGTGGGACGCCATAGCAAAGCCGTAGGCTCCTGCGGACAGGACCGCTATGTAGTCCCCTCTCTCAAGCCACTCTATCCTTCTGTCCTTGGCAAGGAAGTCACCGGTTTCGCATATCGGACCAACTATGTCCGCTATTATGTGCTCCCTTCCCTTGCTTTCCACGGGCACAACGTGGTGGTAGGCATCGTAGATGGCGGGACGCACGAGGTCGTTCATTCCAGCATCAACTATGATGAAGTGCTTTATACCTTTGTCTTTTAGGAACTGAACCTGAGATATGAGAAGACCGGCGTTGCCGGTGATTGACCTTCCCGGTTCAAGGATAAGCTCTGCCTCTACACCTTCAAGGAGTGGCAGAACAACTTCCGCGAGGTCTTCGGGTGAAGGCTCCCTGTCTTCCGGCTTGTACTTTATACCGAGACCCCCGCCTATATCTATGTAGCGTATCTCAAAGCCCTCATCCCTCAGCTCTCTGTATAAACTTAAAACCTTCTCAACTGCCTCTCTGTAAGGGGATACGTCAAGGAGCTGAGAACCTATATGGCAGTGAATACCGATAACCTCAATGTTCTCAAGCTCTCTGGCGAGCCTGTACTCCTCCTTTGCGGTCTCAAAATCAACACCGAACTTGCTCTTTTTCATGCCCGTAGATATGTAAGGATGGGTCTTGGGGTCAACGTCCGGGTTAACCCTTATCGCTATCCTAGCCTTCTTGCCGAGCCTTCCAGCCACCTCGTTAAGAACATACAGCTCATCCCTTGACTCCACGTTGAACATCAGTATTTCTTTCTCCACCGCCAGCTCAAGCTCGGGAATAGTCTTCCCGACCCCCGCATAGACTATCTTTGAAGGATCAATTCCTCCTTTCAGAGAGGCTATAAGCTCTCCTCCGGAGACTATGTCCGCACCGGCTCCTTCTTCACCAGCGACCCTGATGATCTCAGGGTTGAAGTTGGCCTTTACCGCATAGCATATGAGTGCGTTCGGGAAAGCGGACCTGTAGGCTCTTATCCTGTCCCTTATGTAAGAAGCGCTGTAGATGTAAAGGGGTGTTCCGTACTCCTGCGCCAGCTCCTTTACAGATACACCTTCCAGGTAGAGCTGTCCTTCCTTCAGGTCAATGTAAGGGTTGTACTCCTTTAAAAGAGAAGCGTCCATACCAACCTCCTTGGGGTGGAAATATTTTATAAGAG
>JALSTO010000098.1 GCA_026983685.1 Aquificaceae bacterium
CCTACCCCTTCCCTTTGCGGTTCCATTTTCAGGAAGCTCAACCTCAACATCAAACTCAATGAACTCGTCTTCCTTTATGTTCTCAAGCCTCTCCTTTATAAACTCAATGAAGTCCTTATGTTCCTGCACGTTGAGTGAGAAGCCGACCCCGGTTTCGCTTATATCCTTTGCAGGAAGCCTGAACCTCCTGCCATCAAAGGTGAGCTCAACGATGACAGGCTTATTCTCGTCTGGCTCAACCCTAACAGCCTTTCTCCTTATGAACTCGGGAGGCTCAACGAAGTTCTCAACGGTGAGGACGAGCTCCTTTCCCAGGTTACTGAACACTTGAGTCTGAGCGTACTCTTTGGAGGACAGCTTGACATAGACTGGGTCAAGGGTTGAGAAGGCAGCTCTCAGGTGGGTCTTTCCCCAGTCAAAGCCCAGGAGCCTTCCTTCATCATCAACCCACTTGAGTTTCATACCTGACCTAACGGGGATCTCCTTATGCTTGGTTACAACGTCGTAGAACTCACCTGCCCTGAATATCTCCGATATCTTCAGTCTGCTCATTGGTTTCCGAATTAGTATAAACGAGTTTTGACGGGCTTGACACAAAGAAAGGAGACACTTATAATACTTCCTTGTCTATTGTGGTAGCCCCCATCGTCTAGCCTGGCCTAGGACGCCGGCCTTTCACGCCGGAAACGCGGGTTCAAATCCCGCTGGGGGTGCCATCCCCAAACAAGACTTCCCAAAGAATGAGGGGATAACTAAATTCATTCCTTGATATGAACGCAAAGACCCATGGCTTTAGAATTGTTACAGACCTAAAACCCGCTGGAGACCAGCCGAGGGCTATAGAGCAGATCCTTGACAACCTTGAGAAGGGAGTAAGGGAGCAGGTTCTCTTAGGAGCGACGGGAACGGGGAAGACTTTCACCTTAGCCAACGTGATAGCGAATTACAACAAACCTACCCTTGTAGTAGTTCACAACAAGATACTCGCAGCCCAGCTTTACAGGGAGTTCAAGGAGCTATTCCCTGAGAATGCGGTTGAGTACTTCATATCCTACTACGATTACTACCAGCCGGAGGCTTACATACCAGAGAAGGACCTTTACATAGAGAAGGATGCGAGCATAAACGAGGTGCTTGAAAGATATAGACACTCAGCAACAGTGTCTGTCCTGGACAGGAGGGACGTTATAGTTGTGGCGTCGGTCTCATGCATATACGGTCTGGGCTCTCCGGAGCACTACGAGAGCCTCAGGATAAGGGTAAGGAAGGGTTCAGAGCTGAAGCTTACAAAGTTCATCAGAAGGCTGGTTGAGCTCGGCTACGAGAGGAACGACTACGCCTATAAGAGAGCTTCCTTCTCGGTGAAGGGAGACTCGGTGGAGGTCATACCTTCTAACGCGGAAGACTACACCGTGAGGATAGAGCTCTGGGACGATGAGGTAGAGAGGATAATCCTCTTGGACACACTCAACAGGCACCTTATAAAGGAAGTTGAAGAGTTCTCCTTCTTCCCCGCATCCCACTATATAGCGCCGAGACCCACGGTGGAGAAAGCCCTTACAGAGATAGAGAGAGACCTCAGAGAGAGGGTTGAGTGGTTCAAAAGGCAGGGTAAGGAGATAGAAGCCCAGAGGCTCTACCAGAGGACTATGTACGACCTTGAAATGATAAGGGAGCTGGGACACTGCAAGGGTATAGAGAACTACTCCCGCTACTTTGATGGCAGGGAGCCGGGAGAACCACCCTTCACGCTCCTTGACTACTTTCCCGATGATTTTCTTCTTATAGTGGACGAGTCCCACATGACAATTCCCCAGATAAGGGCGATGTACAACGGGGACAGGAGCAGAAAGGAGAAGCTGGTTGAGTACGGCTGGAGGCTTCCTTCCGCCCTTGACAACAGACCTCTCAAGTTTGAGGAGTTCCTTGAAAGGCTCAATCAGGTCATATACGTCTCCGCAACCCCCGGAGACTGGGAGATTGAAAGGAGCGAGGGGATAATAGTTGAGCAGATAGTCCGTCCAACAGGGCTCCTTGATCCGGAGGTTGAGGTAAGACCAACCCGGAACCAGCTGGAAGATCTCGTGAGGGAGATAAAGGATAGGGTGAAGAGGGACGAACGCACCCTCGTTCTGACGACCACTAAAAGGCTCGCAGAGGAAGTTGCGGACTACCTGACCGAGAGGAAGATAAAGGCTACCTACATGCACTCTGAGCTGGATGCCATAGAGAGGGCGAGGATAGTAAAAGAGTTGAGGGAGGGAAGCGTTGATGTTGTTGTCGGTGTCAACCTTCTGAGGGAGGGTCTTGACCTGCCAGAGGTTTCCCTTGTAGCCATACTTGAGGCGGACAAGGAAGGGTTCTTAAGGAGCTACACATCGCTGATCCAGACGATAGGAAGGGCAGCGAGGAACGTAAGGGGTAAAGCAATCCTCTATGCGGACAGGATAACGAAGTCTATGGAAAAGGCTATTGAGGAGACAAACAGAAGGAGGGAAAAGCAGAGGAAATACAACGAAGAGCACGGCATAACCCCGAGGAGTGTGGTAAAGCCCGTGAAGGAGCTCTTAGCCCTTGAAGAGCTTGATTACGTCAAGCTCCCGACAAACCTCCCCAAGGGAATAAAAACAGAGGAAGACCTTGTGAAGAGGATAGAAAAGCTTGAAAGGGAGATGTGGGAGTGTGCAAGGAACTGGGAGTTTGAGAAAGCTGCAAAGCTCAGGGATGAGATAAAAGAGCTTAAAAAACTTCTTAATTTAGATTGATCTACTCCGTAAATATCTGACCTTCTATGGGCTGAACCTGAACACCCCTCTCTTCAATGAACTTTATAGCCTTCTCTATATCTTCAGACTCTCCGTCTATCTCAACGCTCAGTATGCCCGTATCCTGAGTTACCCTTGCGGTCCTTATATTTAGTACTACGTCAAAGTTCTTGCAGACCATACACAGGATGGGCTCCTTGACGAGCTCCTCAGGGTATATGAGCTGAAGTCTGACCATGTTCATTATGGTAAAGATTATAAGCTATAATGAAAGCTCCATGAAGGTTCTCGTTACAGGGTGCGCAGGTTTTATCGGCTGGAAGGTATGCGAAAAACTCCTTCGGGAAGGGCACTCCGTTGTAGGTATTGACAACCTCAACGACTACTACGATGTTAGGCTAAAAGAGTGGAGGCTCGGAAGGCTCAGAGAGTATGGGGACTTCAGATTCTACAGGATGGATATTGAAGACTATGGCGCCCTGAAGGGCGTGTTTGAAAGAGAAAAGCCTGAAGCCATAATAAACGAAGCAGCGAGGGCTGGGGTTAGATACTCAATAGAGAACCCGTGGGTTTATCTATCCACGAACGCTCAGGGAACCCTGAACCTCCTTGAGCTTATGAAGGAATTTGGTATCAGGAAGCTCATTCTGGCATCAACCTCTTCCCTCTATGCGGGTCAGCCTCTACCCTTTAAAGAGGATCTGCCTGTGAACACACCGATATCCCCCTACGCAGCTTCCAAGAAGGCAGCGGAGGTTCTTTCCT
>JALSTO010000099.1 GCA_026983685.1 Aquificaceae bacterium
CGTCTATGTTTATCAGTTCTGAGAGCTCTCTGAGGTACTTGTCCCTCGTATCAAGAAGATTCTTGTAGTCTTTGCCACGGGCATAGTTCTGGGCGTACATAACCGTTATCTCACGGTTTATACCGTATATCTTCCTGCTCAGCTCGTTTATCCTTGCGGTAACGTCCCTTAGGTTGTAATCTATGCTCGCATCCAGCTTATCAATGTCCTTCGTTTTGTTCCTCAGGAAGCTCGCAAGGCTGTTGGCTGAGTTGTAGAGTTCGTCCTTCGCTCCCCCGTTGGTGGGGTCTTTCATAAGGTCAAGGTAGGCTTTATAGAATCTGTTCACGTAGTCGTTTATTCCGGTGCCTTCAAAGAGCTCCTGAAATATACCTTCAACGTTACCAAGGACACCGCTTCGCTCCTCAAGATATCTGACGAGGGAAAGCTTGTCGTTCCTGAGATTCACGTAGTAAATGTTCTGGTCTCTGCGGACATCCTGAAAGTTTATGCCCGCGGGGGCAAAGCTCTCCACAACGGGGTCTTCCTGAACGTAGTCGGGGTTGTTTGCGTTTATGACGTTCCTGTTGTGTATGTCAAGGGACTTCCTGTATATCTCAAGAGCTTGGGATATTATCCCGAATGAGGCTCCGAACATCACACCCTCCTGGAGAACAGGCTTCCCTTACCTTTATTCAGGAGAGGCTCGAGCCCCCCCGATATAATTCCAAGATTCCTGTTAAGAAGGTACTTAAGCTCCTCAAACTCTTCCTTTACCTGCACGAGCTCCTGAGGGGAAGAGGCTCTCATAATGGCTAAGAGTTCCTCAAACTCCTCCTCAAGCCCATCAACGCGGAAAGGATCAAGAAGCTTCTCCCTGACAGAAGAGAGCTTATCTCTAAGCCTGTCCAAACCACAACCTCCTATAATATTCATCGTCATCTCCCGATTTACTTTTAAAGGAGGACTGGGCATGAGCATAAAGGGAAAGCTCGTTGCTGTTAACCTTCTTATTATCGTGGTTGGGGTCTTCATAGCAACGGTGCTCTACACAACGGAGAGGAGGGTATCAAAGTCAATAGACGATGTCCAGATGCTTGCGGACGAGCTTGACATATACAAGGACATGAAGATGAGCATGCTCTTTACGGCTATCGCAGTCAGGAACCTCATATTCAATCCTCAGGACGAGGAAGCGAGGAAGCAGATAAAGGAGAATATAAAGTCCTTTATGGACAAACTGGCTATTCTCAGGAAGCGAGAGAGTAAGCTGAGCAAGGAAGAAGCTGAGCTTACCAAAGATCTCGGATTTTTCACCTATCAGGGAGACATTGAGAATGTTTTACAGCTCCTTGAGCTGGAGGCTTACGATGAGGCAAAGGAGGCTCTGATAGAGGCAGAGAAGAAGGGTTTTACCGACACGATAGATACACTGGACAGACTCATAGAACTCAGGCTCGCCCAGATAAAGAAGGAGCAGGAGGAGCTCAGAAGGGATATTATGCTTGCCAACAACGTTACCATAGGTGTCACAATACCTTCTATACTCATAGTCTCTGTCGCCCTCTGGCTCGTTTCAAGGGGAATAATAAACAACATAGGGGAGCTCTCCGGTAAGGTTGAGGAGCTCTCTAAGAGCATGAGGTTCAGTCAGATTGAGTTCAAGAGGTTCAAGAACGAGCTTGACAGGCTCGTGGACTCTCTCAACAAGATGGTGGGAGACATAGGGAGCGCCATATCCTCAATAAGGAACGTAATGATGCAGGTCTCCAAGGGTAATCTGAGGGTCAGGGTTGAGGGAGACTACAGAGGAAGTCTTGAGGAGCTAAAGAACTACGTAAACAGCTCTCTTAACGACCTGCAGGAAGCCCTGAGGAATGTGAAGGAAGGTCTTGAGAGCATAGCTGGGAGCATAAAGGTCCTTGAGGGTAATGCGGGCAGGATTGAACAGGAGAACGACAACCTCAACAGCAGTATAGCAAGCATAATGACCTCTATAGACGAGGTCTCGGAAGCTGTAAGGCAGATATCGGAGGAAACTCTGAGGGCGAGGAACGTGTCTATGGATATGGAGGAGAGCATAAAAACAGGTAAGGATAAAGTTGACGTGATGCACAGCGCTATGGGGAACATAGTTGATGTGAGCAGAGAGATAAGCTCCATAACGGAGACGATAATCACTATAGCGGAGCAGACAAACCTCCTCGCCCTGAACGCTGCGATAGAAGCAGCGAGAGCCGGGGAGATGGGAAGGGGCTTCGCTGTTGTTGCGGACGAGGTAAGGAGGCTGGCGGAGATATCGGGCAACGCAGCGAAGCAGATAGCGGAGCTTGTAGAGAAAGCACTGAACACCGTTGAGGACGGAAGGGTAGCCTCAGAGGATGTGGTTGAAAGCTACAAGAAGATAGAGGAGGTTACCAAGGAGATAGCGGGCATAATTGACAGCATAGCGACAGCCATGGAGGAGCAAAGCAGGGCTATAGACATAATAAGGGACAATATGACAGAGATAACAGCGGTGTCTGAGAAGAACACCGAGAGCGTGAAGTCAATGGTGGGAGAGATAAGGAGTATCAATCAGATCGCTGAGCAGGTTGAAGAGAGGATGAAGCAGTTTGATGTCTGACCTCTCGCCTGAAGGCAAGGTAAAACATAAGTGCCCTCAGAAACATCTCCACCGTCATGAAGGTCCACGGGACCAGAGGGGAGTGGATCACCTTGAGGAAAAGGTAGGAAGGAACTATCCTGAAGAGCCAGAAGGAGGCTATGTTTATCACCATAGTTACCGTTGTCCTTCCCATTCCCTTTAGTGCTCCTGAAAATATAACCGCATAAGCCATCGGAACCTGAGATATGCCCACTATAACGAGGTAGTAAACAGCCCAGCCTATCACCTCCGGGTCTCTGCTGAAGGGCAAGGTAAGATATTTAGAAAAGAGTATGAGCACAACTCCGAGCAGACCCATTATCACCGCAGTTAAATTAGCTGTGAACCTAACACCGTAGGCAAGTCCTTCCAAATTCTTAGCACCGTAGTTCTGTCCCGCTATAACTGTGCTTGCAACCATGAACCCGAAGCCCACCATGAAGGACACACTCTCAACCCTAAGGCCTATCTGGTGCGCGGCGAGAACCTTGTCTCCGAAGTGGGCAAGAAAGCCGACAAAAATATTGAATGATAAACTTGTTACAGCCCTCTCCACCGCAGTGGGAGTCCCTACCCTGAGCATTTTAAGGAAGACATCCCTCTCAATCTTTAGACGCAGAGGGAAGGGTTTGCCTTTAAGGGTCGTGAGATAGAGATATACAAAGAAGGCAAACAGCTCCGATAGGACTATGCCCCAACCCGCACCCTGAACACCCAGCGCAGGCAGACCGAACTTGCCGTATATAAGCAGGTAGGCTGTTCCTATGTTTATCACGTTCATAACTATGGCGACCTTCATGGGAGTTTTGGTGTCTCCCGCCCCGTTGAAGGCTCCGTAGAAGGTGTTTGTCATGAAGCCTACGGTTATGA
>JALSTO010000100.1 GCA_026983685.1 Aquificaceae bacterium
ATTCCCACAGATAAAGGTGCATACTTAATACCTTTTATGAAGAAGAGGGAAGCTACGACTTCAATCGGAAGCCAGAGGAAGGTACTCCAGAATACAGTCCTGCTCATATCCCAGAACAGAAATCCGAGGGGTGTAAGGAGCAGGGCTCCTATGGGGAACCTTATCCAGAGAACGAACCTATCGGTGTATCCTTTCAGGAGGCTCTTCTTGTTAAATATATCGTTCGTAGCCCAGAAGAAGGCGGATAGAAGGGCGAAGAGAATGCCTTCCATCTAAGGGAGAAGCTCGGAGAGCCTGAAGAGAGAGTAGAGACTGAGCCCTTCAGCCTCAACATTTTCTCTTCCACCCTCTTCCCTGTCCACTATGGTGAAAACACCTATAACCTCAAGCCCGGCTTCCTTGCAGGCTTTTACCGCTCTCAGAGAAGAGCCCGCGGTTGTAACTACGTCCTCCACAACAGCTACCCTCTCTCCCTCCTTCAGAAGCCCCTCAATCCGCCTGCCCATGCCGTGACCCTTTGGCTCCTTCCTCACAACAAAGGGCTTTATCGGTCTTCCGTCCATATAGGAGACAAAGGAGACAGCGTAAGCGATGGGGTCAGCTCCGAGGGTGAGCCCCCCTACGCCGTCAGGATTGAACTCGGAAATAAGCTCATACATAAGCTTGCCAACAAGATAGGAGCCCTCGGGGTCAAAGGTTATCTGCTTCAGGTCAACGTAGAACCTGCTGAGCTTCCCAGAGGAAAGTTTGAATACAGGCTGATCTGCAATCTTTAGGGACCTTTCCTTTATCAGCTCTGCGAGCCTTTCCTTTCCCATGGTGCTAATATTTTAAGGTGTTCCTTGATGCTCTATCCCTGCTTTACCGCGGAGCGGTCTCTATAAGAAACCTCCTCTACGACAGGGGCTTACTTGAAGTAAAGAAACTCCCCGTTCCCGTTGTCTCTGTCGGGAACCTCTCCGCAGGCGGGACCGGGAAGACATCCCTTGTAAGGTTTTTAGCAGGGGAGCTCGGAAGGACCCTTCGGGTGGCTGTCCTTCTCAGGGGTTACAGACGAAAGAGTAAGGGAACTCTCGTGGTCTCCGAGTGGGGGGAGCTCAGGACAGACCTTCCGAGTGCGGGGGATGAGGCTTACCTTTTGGCAAGGCTCCTCCCTTATGCTTCTGTTGTGGTGAGCGAAGACAGGTACTCGGGAGGAGTTCTTGCGGTTGAAGGGCTCGGTGCCCAGCTCGTCATACTGGATGATGGCTTCCAGCACAGGAGGCTTTACAGGGACGTTGATATAGTTCTGCTCAGGAAAAGGGATATCGGAGACAGACTCCTTCCTGCAGGTCTCCTGAGAGAACCTATAGAGAACCTCAGCAGAGCTGATGCCATAGTCCTCTCCTATCAGGATGTGGAACCCTTTGATTTCAGTTACGGAGAAAAGCCCATCTTTAAGCTCTTCAGAGACTTTTGCTGTCTGAGAAACTACGGGATGGAGAGGATACCTCTTGAAGAGGCTAAGGACAGGGAAGTGGTAGCCTTCTCCGGACTTGGTAGCAACGAGCAGTTCTTCAGAGTTCTTGAGAAGCTGGGTTTTAAACTGAAGGAGAGACTCTCCTTCCCGGACCACTACCACTACAGAGATTTCAGGGTGAAAGAAGGAGAGATTTACATAACGACCCTTAAGGACCTCTTCAAGCTCCCTCCTTCAGATAACGTCCTTGCCCTTGACTTTGAGCTTGAAGTTCCGGGGCTTATTCCTTTCTTAAAAGAGAGAATTCAGGTGTAGAACTTCTTGCTTATCTGGGCAAGCTCTTCACCGCAGTTCACATCTTCCCTCTCTATGTACTCCTTCTGTTTCTGGATCGCTTCCTCTCCTGTGACGAGGTCCTTGAGATCCCTCTCAAGATTCGTCGGCTTTATCTTGACTATCCAGCCTCTTCCGTAGGGGTCTTCGTTTATCAGCTCAGGGTTATCAAAGAGCTCTTCGTTCCTCTCTATAACCTCACCCTCTATTACCGCGGGTATAGGACCCGTCCACTTACCGCTTTCAAGGGAGGCTAAGGGCTTGTTCTTCGGAACCTTCCTTCCGGGCTTTTTTATCCTGATGTTTATTATCTTTCCAGCCCTCGCCTGACCTATGTCGGTGGCACCCACCGTAACCGTTCCGTCTTCATTTACCCTGAACCAGACCTGATTCTCTATGTCGTAGTAGAGGTCGGGTGGAAGCTTACATCCTCTATAGACAACCTCTTCAGCCATCTCCTACCTCCTGAGTGCATGTACAAGTATTTTACAGGAATGCTCAAGGGTTGAGAGGAAGCTGTAGGCTCTGAAAAGGTCCTTGTGGACAGCGAAGGCTCCGTGTCCTCTCACAACCGCAACATCTCTATCCATTAGTACCTCCGATAGAACTTCGGCGAGCTCATCAGAGGCTGAGGGCTTTTCCAGAGAGAGGACCGGAACCCTTCCCAATATCTCTCTACCCTCGGAGTCAATGGGTTCTATGTAGTCCTCCCCGAAAGCTATCAGCAGTGTGTTCGTGGGATGGGCGTGAACAACGGACTTCTTCCCCGTTCTCAGGATCACCTCCCTGTGGACGGAAAGCTCAACGGAAGCTCTGCTGTCAAGAGGGCTCTTTTCCTTAAGGGGAAGAGCTATGATCTCCTCCGGAGCGAGGGAACCCATGTTTGAGCCCGTTCTCGTTATGAATATATTCTCTCCGTAAGACCTGCTGATGTTCCCCGATCGGGCGCTGACCAGACCCTCCTCAAAGAGGAGCCTTCCGACCCTGATTATGTCCCTCACTATCCACTTCATCAGAAGCCGAGCTCTTTCACGACAGTCTCAAAGTCAGGAGGGACTGTAACCGGTTCCTCACAGACCCTTATAGCTGTATCGGGGTCCTTGAGCCCGTTACCCGTAAGGGTGCACACAACCACCTCCCCACCTCTGAAGAAGCCTTCCCTCGTGAGCTTTATCAGTCCGGCAACGCTCGCGGCGGAAGCCGGCTCACAGAAAACACCCTCTGTTCCCGCTACAGTTTTGTAAGCGCTGAGTATCTCACCGTCGCTGACCATGTCTATTCTTCCCCCCGATTCTTCCGCAGCCTTCAGGGCGTTCTTCCAGCTGTAGGGGTTCCCTATCTTAATTGCTGTAGCTATCGTCTGAGGGTTCTTTATAGGATAGCCCTTGACTATCGGGGCGGCACCTTCTGCCTGCCATCCCATCATCTTCGGTAGCTTCTCTATCTTCCCAGCCTTTTTATAATCCTTGTATCCCTTCCAGTAGGCGGTTATGTTGCCCGCATTTCCGACGGGTATGAAGTGGTAGTCGGGAGCATCACCGAGGGCATCGCAGACCTCGTAAGCCGCTGTCTTCTGTCCTTCTATCCTGTAAGGGTTCACCGAGTTCACTATCTCAACCGGGAACTGCTCC
>JALSTO010000101.1 GCA_026983685.1 Aquificaceae bacterium
TATAACCGGGGTTGTTCAGTTTGGGTTTTTCGTTGAGATAAAGGAAACCCTCGTTGAGGGTCTTGTCAGAGTGAGCACCCTTACCGACGACGACTACGTTTACGACGAACCCGCCCACAGATTTGTTGGTGTCAGGACGGGCAAGGTTTACAGGCTGGGCGATACGGTTAAGGTGAAGGTTGTTGCTGTTGATGAGGAGAGGGGCAAGATAGAGCTCACCCTCGCCCAAGAAAACGGAGAATGATATCCCTGTGGTCAAAGACGAGCCTCTCTAAGGGTATGTCCTCAAGCTTGAATACTTTTACCTCCTTTGCATCGCTCCCAGCCTTAGGCTCCCCCTCAGAATCACCGATAAAGACCACTGAGACAACGTGAAACCTCGGGTCCCTGTCCGGCTTTGAGAAGACCCCCAAGAGCTTGGAAAGCTTGACTTCAAGACCAGTTTCCTCCCTCATCTCTCTGACAGCAGCCTCCTCAACCGACTCCCCGACCTCAACGAAGCCTCCGGGCAGGGCGAGTCCCTCGGGAGGGTTCTTCCTCTCTATGAGAACTATCCCCCTAAAGCTATCTCCCTCCCAGAGCCTTACTATCACATCCGTGGCGAGAAGGGGTGTCCTTACCTCCATAAAAAGGAATTATAAAAGGAAGGGGCAATATATCAGGGATAGCCCGGACCGGATTTTACCTTCACAGGTGGATACTCCCTCGTGTTGTCTCCCGGTTTGAGAGGATATCCCCTGTACATGTATATGGCGTAAGCCTCCAACGCTTTCATCTCCTCGCTGTCTTCGGGAAGTTCCTTCCCTTCAAGGGGCTTCTTTATGCACCAGTTTATCATCTCCCTCAGGGTCGCCACCTTGCCCACGTTGTCTTGAAACTTGGGGAATGTGTGGGGATTTGAGTTCGCTCCGTCGGGATGGCAGTTGGCACAGGTTAGCCCGTTCTTTCCGAGCTTGGGGCTGTGCCAGAGCTCATCCCCCTTCTTGACCAGAGCCATTAGCTCTTCGTTCATGAGCTTTAGGTCCTCCTGAGAGAAGGGCTTCCTCGCCTCAGCTATGTTCATAAATAGGCTTATGGAAAGCCCTGTAAGAACTCCCGCTCCGAGCAGTGCACCAGCCTTCAAGAACCTCATATCACCACCTCCCTGATCAAAGTGGAACACCATCCTTAAACTCATCGGGTATAAGCTCAGCCCAGGTGTGGTACTTCATCGTTCCTATAAATGTTTCATCTATGTATGTGCTCGCAAAACCCACACCGTCGTATATATCACCCGGGTCAACCCTCAGCATCCTGACCTTTGGATAAGGAAGCTCAACGGGTGGATAGGGCCAGGGCCAGGCTGTAGCAAGGTTTCCTATGTGAACCATGTTGCCCGTTCTGTTGTAAACGACCTGATGGACGTGACCGTGAATGGCTATCACCTTCTCAAACTTTGAAAGTATCTCCCTTATCTGTGGAGCGTCCTTAGTCTGGAAGTTCCATCTGGGGTAGTACTCCCAGAGGGGTGAGTGGGTGAAGACCACTACGGGGGTATCGGGGGAGAGCTTCTTCACATCCTTTTCAAGCCACTCAAGCTGTCTCTCTCCTACGCCCCATAGACCGCATACATGACACTCAAGCTCCGCTATGGCGAGCATCCTCTCCTCGGGGCTCATGTTCCTCGCAGTCCAGTAGTCCTCCACGAGGATGGAGTTCATTCCTATGAAGTGGACTCCCTTATGATCAAAGCTCCAGAAGGGTTTTCCGAACATCCTCTTCCACGTCCTACCCATATCAAGGTACCAGTCGTGCTCTCCGGGTATTATGAAGTACTTGATTCCAGCCCTCTCCAGCCTGTCAAGGAATCTCTTTCCCTTCTCAAGCTCTTTAACTTTGCCGAACTGGGCTAAGTCTCCTATGAAGAGGACGAAGTCGGGTCTGGGTCTGAGCTTCAGGATATCGTCAATTGCTCTGGAGAAGGTTTTATCAAACCTGTGATTGGACATTTCGTATAGGTGGGTGTCCCCTATCACGACGAAGTTAAAGGGCTGGAGCTTGTTTCTCCTTGAGCTCCTTGCCTCAGCTACGTTCACGACTCCCATCAGGGGCGATAGCGCTGAGGCTGTTATTGCGGCTACACCCGCCTTGGCTGAAACCTTGAAGAGCTTACGTCTGCTTATTCTCATATCAACCACCTCCCTTGACAGTTTCCCCTTCGTAGACTGGCAGTTCGGGCTCCTCAATCTCCGGAATGGTGTTGCAGGTAAGAGCCTCTAAGAATGCTAAGAGAGCCTCCTTCTCATCTTCGGTAAGGTTGAGAGGTTTTAGTCTCGGATCCTTGTTTGGAACATCACCGCCCCCCCTGTTGTAGAACTCAATGACCTCTCTGAGGTTCTTGAACACTCCGTTGTGCATATAGGGCGGTGTAAGGCTCACATTCCTGAGGGTAGGCGTTTTGAAGGAGCCCATGTCCTTCCTATCTTTGGTTATGAAGTATCTACCGAGGTCTCTGTCAAACCTATCAGGGTTCTTAAAGCCAGCCTGTCTTATCACGAAGTTTCTCGTAGCCTTTACGAGGGCATCGTCCTCAACCTTGTTCTTGGGAACACCCGTAACGTGGAACTTGTTGTCGGTGAAGTTGGGACCGTTGTGGCACTGGACGCATCCAGCCTTTCCTACGAAGAGCTTCATACCCTTTACCTGAACCTCGTCCATAGCCTCCTTATCTCCTCTCATGTAGAGGTCAAAGGGCGAATCGTTGCAGACTATTGTCCTCTCAAAGGCTGCTATGGCTTTAGCCACGTTCTCTATTGTTATCGGTTCCCTGTCCTTGGGAAAGGCTTTTCTGAAGAGCACCCTGTATTGGGGAATGGCCTTCAGCCTCTCTTCCAGCAGGTCGTAGTTCATGTTCATCTCAAAGGGAGAGGCTATCGGCTTTGATGCCTGCTCCTCAAGGGTTTTCACCCTACCGTCCCAGAACATCAGGGTGTTGTAGGCTACGTTGAGCACCGTGGGGGAGTGTCTGAAGTGTTTGTTCTCCGGGTACGCAGGCGACATCACCCTCTTCTTAGCCCATCCGTGGTTAGGGTCATGGCATGTGGCACAGGAGACGCTCCCGTCGCCCGAGAGCCTCGGGTCAAAGTACAGAAGCTTACCCAGCTCAACCTTTACGGGTGTTGTAGGGTTGTCCTTAGGTTCTAGAGGCTTATCGGGTAGCGGTGCTATCCCCGGCTTCTTTGTGGAGTCCGCGGTTCCTGAAAGGGCAAGGAGAGCGGTTACCGTACCAAGAATTACCTTCTTCATATTCCCCTCCTTATCTGAGCTTAAAGGTTACGTTTGTAACCTTTCCCTCCTCAACCTTGACCTTCATCTTCTTCTCACCGAAGCCCTCGTGCCAGAGTACCAGCGTGTGCTCACCG
>JALSTO010000102.1 GCA_026983685.1 Aquificaceae bacterium
GACCCCGGCGAGTGCGGTTCAGGCAAACCAGTTTCTTATAATCCACAAGGATGAGGCTATCCTCCTTGACCCGGGAGGGCACAAGGTTCAGTCAAAGCTCTTCGGGGACATATCTGTGCTCATACCACCAAAGCAGATAAAGTACATCTTCCTCTCCCACCAGGACCCAGATATAGTGGCGAGCATAAACTACTGGCTCATGACGACCGACGCTAAGGCGATAATATCCAAGCTCTGGGTGAGGTTCCTTCCCCATTTCGGTTTAGACTCAAAGCTTGA
This sequence comes from Aquificaceae bacterium, assembly GCA_026983685.1. Classification (GTDB taxonomy): domain Bacteria; phylum Aquificota; class Aquificia; order Aquificales; family Aquificaceae; genus Hydrogenivirga. The sequence goes on from JALSTO010000102.1 coordinate 280, forward strand.
AGACAGGGTTGTTTCCGTAGATGACAGAGGTATGAAGATAACCTTCGGAGGAGACTGTGAGCTTTTAATACTTCCCGCCCACTTCCTTCACTCTCCGGGGAACTTTCAGGTATACGATCCCGTTTCTAAGATACTCTTTTCAGGAGACCTCGGAGCCTCCCTCGGACAGGATTACTTCTTCGTTGAGGACTTTGATAGCCACATCAAGTACATGGAAGGTTTCCACAGGAGGTACATGGCTTCAGGAAAGGTTATGAGGCTCTGGGCGAATATGGTGAGGAGACTTGATATAGACACCATAGCTCCCCAGCACGGGGCTGTCTTCAAAGGGAAGGAGCTTGTGGGCAGGTTTATAGAGTGGGTTGAGTCCTTGGAGTGCGGTGTTGACCTCCTTTCAGAAAGGGATTATACTTTACCCTGATGAGGGTTCTTTGGTTAGTAATCACTATCCTGCTCTCCGCAGGGTTGCTTTCCTGCGAGAAAAAGGAGAAGTTCAACGGAACGCTTCTTGACAGGAAAGCTTCAGAGTTCTGCCTCAAAGGATGGGAAGCTGGTAAGGAGAAGAGGGTCTGCCTTTCAGACTTCAGAGGAAAGGTCGTTCTGATGTTCTTCGGCTATACCCACTGTCCCGATGTATGTCCCACAGCCCTTCAGATGCTCGCTAAGACGATGAAAGAGCTTCCCAAAGATGTGAGGGAAAAGGTACAGGTTATATTCATAAGCGTTGATCCTGAGAGGGATACACCCGAAATAGCCCAGAAGTACGCCAAATACTTCTACCCGACCTTCATGGGTCTTACAGGTACACCGGAGGAGATAAAGAAGGTTGCAAAAGAGTACATGGCTTTCTACAGAAAGGTTGAGACGGGCTCTGAGGGTGGCTACCTTGTGGACCATACCGCTTACATATACCTGATAGACCCTAAGGGTACCCTGAAGCTGATATACCCATCAACCAAACAGAAACCCGAGCTTATAGCGGAGGATGTTAAGAGATTCTTCTAAGGAGGTTAACATGTTTTACGCTGTTGCAGTCCTTTTCCTTTCGGTCTTTGCCTTTGCCAAGCCCCATATAGTTGTTGAGAACCCCTGGGTAAGGGAGGTCCCGCCCGTATCAACGATGAGCGCTGCCTTCATGAACATTATCAATACGGGAGACGAAGGAGATGTCCTCGTGGGGGTTGAGAGCCCAGCCTCAAGAGTAGCTGAGATACACACAACTATAATGGAAGACGGGATGATGAAGATGAGACCCCTCAAGGAAGTGAAAGTGCCAGCTGGAGGAAGGGTAGAGTTCAGACCTATGGGGAAACACATAATGCTGATAGACCTGAAAAAACCCCTGAAGGCTGGAGACAGAGTAAGGCTGATACTTATCTTCAAAAAGAGCGGTAGGGTGGTGGTTGAAGCACCCGTTAAGAGCATGAAGATGCCAATGCATTGATATGAGGCTTATTCCTCTCCTACTGCTCTTTCTTTTTTCCTGCTTCAGCAAGGGTATCTACGACCTGAAATTTAAAGACATTAAAGGAAAAGAGTTTGAGCTTTCTTCCCTGAAGGGGAAAAGGAGCGTGATATACGTGTGGTCGGGAACTTGCATAGGGCACGTGGAGGACCTAAAAGCCCTTGTCAAACTTACTCCTCAGCTTAAGGAGAGGGTTCCTGTTATCTCAGTAGCCATAATGATGGACGCTGAAGATATAAGAAAGGTGCTGAGGGAGAACGGGATAGAACCGAACTACCCTGTCTTGGCAGATCCTAAGGGGGAGCTTGCTAATATGGTTACTCTCATATTCTTGCCAGCTACTCTGATAGTTGACGAGAGAGGGAAGGTTGTAGGAAACTATCCGAAGCTCCCTCCCAATCTAATCTCTCTTGTATCTGCCCATAAGTGAGGTCTCCCCAAGGATATGTCCCTTCATCCTTTCCTCAACCTGACGTCGTGTAGCTCCAGGAGGAAGCTCAAGGCTACTGAGGTCAAGGGCGTATAGCTTGAAAAAATAGCGGTGCGTACCATGCCCTTTGGGAGGACAGGGACCACCGTAGCCGACATATCCAAAGTCATTCATGCCCTGTTTTATACCCTCTAACTCAGGAGTCTTCGGAAAGTCCTCCTCAAAGCCACCCACGTGGGGTGGTATGTCGTAAACTATCCAGTGGGTAAAGGTACCTATCGGTGCATCTGGATCGTCCATAATAAGGATGAAGCTTTTGGTCTCCTTGGGTGCTCCTGACCAGCTGAGAGGGGGAGAGACATCTATCCCATCACAGGTGTATTTCTTGGGAATGCTCTCTCCCTCCCTGAAAGCTTTACTCTCTAACTTCATATCAGAACCTCCAAAAGCTACTCCCCCAATAAGTATCAGGGGAAGGATGAAACCAAGCATCTATCTCCCCCTTAGTGTTAATAATAACACATGGGAAAGAAAACCTCTACTATCAACGTTTTATAAAACCACTTGACAGCCTGTTATAAAGGTGGTATATTTATATTCAGCTACGTTGGAAAGAGGCTGGGAGTGACAAACTCCCTCCCCCTCCCTCCCCAAGAGTTTTTGCTCGCCCGCCCGGGCGAGCCTTTCTAAAAATCAAACCTGTCAGGAAACCTTCCTTTCAATCTGCCCAATATCTGGGAGAAGACTTCTTCCTCACCTTCGGAGGAACTGAGGACAACAACCCTTTGGGGTTCTTCCTCCGCTATTTTCAAAAAACCCTCCCTAACGCGCTTGAGAAACTCAAGCTCATCAAAGCGAGTGCTGTTTTTAACCCTCCGAAGGGCTTCTGAAGGCTCAAGGTCAAGGAGGAAAGTTATGTCGGGCTTTATCCCCTGGGAGGCAAATCTGTTTAGCTCAAGGACGAGGTCTAAATCAATACCCCTGCCGTAAGACTGGTAGGCTAAGGTTGAGTCGGTGTACCTGTCAAGGATAAGGACCGCTCCCCTTTCAAGCTTTGGCTTTAGCTCCCTCTGGACGAGCTCCGCCCTCGCGGATTCAAAGAGGAGAAGCTCGGTTCTCTCATAGACATCCTGATTTATAACTATCTCCCTTATGCTCTCCCCTACGGGCGTTCCTCCCGGTTCCCTGTAAAGGTAAGCTTCAACTCCTCTTTCC
>JALSTO010000103.1 GCA_026983685.1 Aquificaceae bacterium
AGATGCTTCCCCTTGACATATCACCCCTCTCCAGCGCTGTCGGTGTAAGCCCGATAATGCTCTGGATAGTGATCCTGTTCACATACACCTTCTTTGCCTCTTCCCTGCCCGTCTGGTTACTGCTCCAGCCAAGAGACTTCCTCAACGGTCTTCAGGTGATAGTGCTTCTGATACTCATGTACATAGGAGCTTTCTTAGCAAACCCGAAGGTGATGGCTCCGACGGTAAACCTTTCCCCGGAGGGAGCACCGCCCATGTTCCCCTTCCTGTTCATAACGATAGCCTGCGGGGCTTTGAGCGGATTTCATGCCCTCGTTTCCTCAGGAACATCTTCAAAACAGCTCGCCAGAGAGGGTGATGCAAGGACCGTCGGTTACCTCGGATTTCTCGGAGAGAGCTCCCTTGCGGTGGCTGTGATAATCGCCTGCACAGCGGGTATAGCTATGGTTTCCGCAAGCAGGTTCTCGGAGCTATACTCTTCCTGGGCTTCAATAAAGAAGTCTGCGGTGCCGGCGGTTGTTGAGGGAGGAGCAAACCTGATATCCTCCTTAGGTATTGATGTTGATCTTTCAAGGACCCTCATAGCCACACTGATAGTCCTCTTTGCGGCGACAACGATGGACACGAGCGTCAGGATACAGCGATACATACTCAACGAGCTTGGACAGATATACTCCATCAATCCCCTTAAAAATGCCTGGATAGCCTCCCTTGTTGCGGTCCTCAGCTCAATGGCTCTCGTCCTTGCCAAGGAGGGTGGAAAGGGAGGGCTCCTGCTTTGGCCTGTCTTCGGTGCTGCCAACCAGCTCCTGGCAGGGCTTGCCCTTCTTGTTACATACCTCTACCTCAGGAAGGTGGGGAAACCTACTGCGCCCGTGCTCGTTCCCCTTCTCCTCGTTCTTTTCATAACCTCGGTCGCTATGTTCATAAACACTGTGAGTAATGCCCTGAAAGGCGATTACCTCCTCGCTTTAGTAAGCGGAGTTATACTCTTGCTTGAGATGGCTATCATCCTTGAGTCTATAAAGGCGGTCAGAATGGAAGGCATGGAGGCTGAAGCTTGAGACTGTCAGAGGTTTTAAGGGAGTTTTACAGGCTCAAGTTCGGTCAGGAGTTTCGCCGGGAAGCTCAGAAGCTGGACGAGGTGTTCCTCTTCTTCCTGTTCTCCGACTACTTTGGGCTTCCGAATCCTTACAAGCTCTTCTTCCTTGAGGCTTACCCTGAGCTTCTCGCTGAGTTCCATGCTTGGCACAGAAGGATGGGTATAAAGAACTCCCCTTTAGAGTGGATAAGGTGTTGCTGAGAGGTTATATTAAATAGAGGAGGTTAAGGAATGTTTCACATGCCTACGATACCGGAGCTTCTTGTGATCCTTGCGATAGTCTTCGTCCTTTTCGGTGCCTCAAGGCTTCCCGAGGCTGGAAAGGCTCTCGGAGCGGGCATTAGAAACTTCAAGAAAGCCCTCTCGGGCGAGATAGAGGTTGAGGAAGAGAAGAAGATAAAGGAGGTGAAGGCTCAAGAGATCAAGGAGGAAGAAAAGGAGGAGAGCAAGACGAGTTAGCTCCAAAGCGGATCACCGCTTTCTGCTGAATACTACTACTACCTCTCCTTTAACACTACCCCTTGATTCAAGCTCTTCAATAACTTGAGACACGGTTCCTCTGATGTACTCCTCATGAACCTTGCTTATCTCCCTCGCAACCGAAAGGAATACCTCACCGAAGGTCTCTCTGATAAGGTTCAGAGTCTTCAGAAGCCTCTTTGGAGACTCGTATATCACTATAGTTGAGTCCTTACACTCCGCAAGCTCCTTAAAGAAGCCCCTCGTTCCCTTCCTAGGCGGGAAGCCGGCAAAGAGGAATCTGTCGGTAGGAAGACCCGAACCGACGAGGGCAGTGATGAGGGCGGATGGTCCGGGAAGAACCTCAACCTCTATCCCTTCCTCTATGCATCTCCTTATGAGCCTGTAACCCGGGTCTGATATGGCTGGCATACCTGCATCCGATACGAGGGCAACGTCCTTTTCCCGAAGGAGCTTAATTATTTTCGGTATCTGCCTCTCCTCCTTCGGCTCGTAATAGGACATCAGTTTCTTTCCCTTTATCTGGTAGTGGTTCAGAAGTATCCTCGTCCTTCGGGTATCCTCGCACAAAACTGTATCTACCTCTTTCAGGACGTCAAGGGATCTCAGGGTTATGTCCCTGAGATTTCCTATGGGGGTGGGTACAACGTAGAGCTTTCCCATCAGCCCCTGTCCGAAAGGAGCTTTCCCTCCTTCCCCCAGTTCTCCCTGTCTATCTCCTCAATGACAACGTAGGTGGCGGAGGGTGGTTTGTTTGCAACTTCCTGGAGTAGCTTGGTTATGCCCTCAACTATCTTAGCCTTCTGTTCCTTCGTCAGCCTCCCTGCAACCTTAACGTTGACATAGGGCATAGGGAATATATTAGCATAGGGTTCCCCATGAGGCTTATAGAGACGGACATAACCTGCAGGCTCGATGCCCTGCCCTGGAGCAGGTTCCACACGAAGTTTCTCATAGCCCTCGGGATAACATGGATACTTGATGCCTTTGAAGTAGTTATCGTCGGAAACGTCCTCGGGAGTATGAAGTCCTCTCTGGGGCTGACCCCTGTGGAGAGCTCCCTCGTCATAAGCGGTTTCCTGCTGGGCGCCATAGGAGGTTCCTTTCTCTTTGGCTACCTCGCAGACAGGTACGGGAGGAAGAGAGTTTTCATAATTACCCTCCTACTTTACTCCTTGGGCACATTCCTGACAGGCTTTGCCTGGAACTTTTACAGCGCCTTTGCCCTCAGGATCCTTGCTGGAGCAGGAATAGGGGGAGAGTTCGCAGCTATTCACTCCGCGATAGATGAGTTCGTACCTGCAAGGCACAGGGGTAAGGTGGATGGCTTTGTTGTGGCTTCCTGGAACGTTGGTAGTATCTTAGCCTCCCTCACAGCCCTCGCCCTTCTGAAAAACCTGCCTCCCGAATGGGGTTGGAGGTTAGCCTTCTTTCTGGGAGGGGTAATAGCCCTCCTGATAATCTGGGTAAGGAAGAGCGTTCCTGAGTCTCCAAGGTGGCTTCTATCAAAGGGCATGGAGGAGGAAGCGGAGAGTATAGTTAGAGAGCTTGAGAGGGAGGCGGGGGTAGAGAGGAGGGTTGAAAGCTGTTCAATTCCTGTCTTTGAGGGCGGACTCCTTGAGGGTCTTAGGCTTATAATCCGTAGCTACGGATGGAGGTTCCTCTTCGCAAGCTCTTTGAGCCTTACCATACTCACAACTTACTACGGACTGGTTTCCCTTCTCCCCATAAGCATCGCTCCTGCCATGGGCGTTGATGAGAAGGAGATACCCACCCTTTTCCTCTTGGGCAGTGTGGGGGGCTTCTTTGGTGGGGTGATAGTAGCTATATTCTCGGACATCCTGGGCAGAAAGGCTACCGGTCTCGGTGTTGGAATACTGTCCGCCCTAAGTACCTTAGCCCTTTTGGGGCTTGATAACTTCTACGTAGCCTTCGCAATCTACTCTTTTGTAGCCTTCTCCTTTGCAAGTGTGGCTTACGTCAGCGCCATGGAGATATTCCCCTCCCACATAAGGGCAACCGCCATAGGATTGATATCAATAATAGGCAGGTTGGGAGGTGTCCTGACTCCGCCTATCCTAATATCGGTATCTCAGGTTAGCTACGAGTACGGGATATACGGGCTCTTTCTCCTCTGGATGGTGGGAGTTATTGCCTACGTACTCTGGGGAGTGTTCGGTGTTGAGGCAAAGGGAAAGTCCATTGAGGATATAGTCTGAGCCTACCACCTGAGACCTGTACTCTCCTCCTCCCTACGGTATTCAAAGACCTTGTCTTCCTTTATCCTGAGCTCCCTTACCAGCTTTACCCTGAGGGCATTTTCAATGCCTTCAATACCGAGGTTGTGAAGGGTGAGTCCATCACCGAGTATCTTCGGAGCCTGAAAGAGCACAAGCCTGTCCCACAGACCTTCCCTGAGGAAGGAGCTCACCGTAAAGGCTCCCCCTTCAACGAGGAGGTGCACAACCTCCCTGCGGGCGAGCTCAACGAGGAGGTCTTTCAGCTCTATCCTTTCCATGAAGAGGAGAGCAACTCCCCTCTCCTCAAGTTCCCTCTCCTTGGACGGGTTTCTTCTCGTGAAAACCACGAGGGTCTTAGCCTCTCCATCGGAGACGAGATTTGATTCAATTGGAATCTCAAGTTCGGGGTCTATCACTATCCTGAGGGGCTGTCTCTCAAAGGGAAAGTGCCTTACGGTTAGGGAGGGGTTGTCCCTGATGACTGTTTTTATGCCCACGAGAACAGCGCTCGCTTCAGCTCTTAATCTGTGGGCGTACTTCCTGCTCTGCAAACTCGTTATCCACTTGCTCTCTCCCCTCAGGGTGGCTATTTTCCCGTCAAGGGTCTGAGCGAGCTTCAGGGTTATAAAAGGTCTTTTCTCGGTGACGAAGGTGAAGAAGTCCTCGTTCAGCTCCCTTGCGGTCTCCTCAAGCAGTCCGACCTCCACCTCTATCCCCTCCTCCCTGAGCTTCTCTATTCCCCTACCCGAAACCACGGGGTTCAGGTCCTTAGTAGCCACAAAGACCTTTTTAACACCAGCCCTGATAAGGGCGTCGGTGCAGGGAGGGGTCCTTCCGAAATGGGTGCAGGGTTCAAGGGTTATGTAGGCTGTTGAGCCCCTTGCCTTTTCGCCAGCCTGCTCAAGGGCAACGACCTCCGCGTGGGGGTAGCCCGCCCTCTCATGATAGCCGAGTCCTACTATCTCACCGTCTTTCACTATGACGCATCCGACGGTGGGATTCGGGTGGGTAAGTCCTTTACGCCTCTTTGCAAGGTTCAGAGCTAAGGACATATAGCCTTCGTCGCTCATCCCGCGGACTCTTCCATTATCTCCTTTACCGTGGACTCAATCTCCTGTGCTATATCTTTGAGCTCAGGCTCGTTGAACATCTCAATCATCTGGAGAGGTGATATGGTCGCCAGGACTGTCTTGCCGTTCTCCTCGTATATGGAAACCCTGCAGGGCATGGCGGTTGATATGTCTGGTTTCTTAGAAAGTACCTGACTCGCAGCCTTGGGCTGGCATATCTCAACTATCACACAACCGTAGCTTATGGGATGTCCCTTGCTCTGGAGTATGTTGGTCACCTCGTGAACACTCATAACACCGAAGCCCTTTGACTTGGCGGTCTCCTCAAGCTTCTGCCTCACTTCCTCAAGGGGTTTGGAGCTCTCAACCTTTATCAGCATCTTCTAACCTCCTGAAGTTCTTGAGAACCTCAAAGTATATTTTATCAATTAGGTCGTCTATAGCCTTCCTTCTGGGCACATCCCCGAGACCTCCGGTGGGCAGGCTGTAGGGAACACTACCTCCAACTGAGAAGGAGCTTCCACCTACTGAAACTTCAAAGGAGAGATACAGGTTGTAGGAGTTGACCCTCTGGCTCGGGCTGTAGGCTAAGGGTATCTCTCTGAAGTCTCTGACCCTTACCCTAACTCTTTTTGAGCTCACCTCACAGGAGAGCTCGCCTCCGCTCTCCAAGATAGCCCGCTCCGCCATCTTCAGCAGGGCATAGCTCAGGTAGGGTTCGTTGGTATCATTCTCAACCTTCTCTATGCAGAAGACACCCGCCAGAGCGGGTGTGATTATAAAGCTAAATATCAGCCTCCACACCCGAACCTCTCCTTGAGCTTCTTTTCAACGAAGGGGTGAACGAGGTCCTTAAGCTCCCCACAGTAAGAGGCTACGTCCCTGACTATGGTTGAGCTTATGTGGATGTAGTCCTGAGAGGGCATCATAAAGACGGTCTCAACCCCTGCGAGCTTGAAGTTCGTGAGGGCTATCTGGAGCTCGTACTCAAAGTCCGTAAAGAGCCTCACCCCCCTTACTATGATGTCAACACCCTCCCCTCTCATGAAGTCCACAAGGAGGGAGTCAAAGCCCTTAACGCTGACCCTGTCCCCGAGATGAGAGACCATCTTCCTGAACATCTCCATCCTCTCTTCCTGAGTAAAGAGGAGGTTCTTTCTCGGGTTCTTTGCCACCGCAACTATAACGTGGTCAAAGAGCTTGAGACTCCTCTCCACTATGTCCAAGTGCCCTAGGTGAGGTGGATCAAAGGTTCCGGGATATACAGCCCTGCTCACCCCCTCTTCCTCCAGAAGGAAAGAATCGTATCTCCGTAAACCCTCTCCTCATCCGCTCCAAAGCTCTCTTTTTTGCTGTGCTCAAGGACAAAGATACCTCCAAGACTCAGAGCCCCGAGAGCCTTCTCTATAAGTCTGTGGTAATCATTAAAGGAGTAGGGTGGGTCTGCAAAGATTATGTGGGGTCTATCCTCCAGCCTGTCAAGAACCCTGAGGGCATCTCCCCTTATCACCTTACCCTTTGCAACCTTCTTTATCTCCATAGCCCTCCTCGGGTCCTTCTCAACGTATATTACCTTGGCTCCCCTCCTCTCAGCCTCAAGCCCTATCTGTCCTGTGCCGGCGAAGAGGTCAAGGAAATTAAGTCCTTCTATGTCTCCCAAGATGTTAAAGAGAGCATTCCTGACAAGAGAGGAGGTAGGTCTCAGGCTCCGCCTGTTTCTTGTCTTTTTCACAGAAAAAGATTATACTTTATATTCGCTTTCAAGGAGGTTCAGCTATGAGCTGTAGTATGCTTTTCAGGCTTTTCCAAAACTTTTCAAGGGAGGATAGGAAATGGCAAAAACCCTCGGACTGCATATCTTAGCGGACCTTTACGGAGTGGACGCGGAGCGTATAGACCGCGTGGAAGACGTGCGTGACCTACTTGAAACCGCCGTTAAGGTCGCTAACCTCACCAAGATCTCATCCCACTACTATCAGTTCCAACCCCACGGAGCAACAGGGGTTGTCCTCTTAGCGGAATCCCACATATCAATCCACACCTGGCCCGAGCACGGGCTTGCAACGGTTGACGTCTATACCTGCGGGGACCCTGTAAAGGCTTACAGGGCTATGGAGTACATAGTGAGCACCTTAGAGCCTAAGAGGGTTGACAAGCAGGTTCATGAAAGGGGACTGGTGGAGGAGCAGAGGCAGTCCGAGGAACTGCGAAGTATACTGCTGAGCGCCTGAGCTCAGGACTTTTTCTTCATAAACTCAGCAAGCTCAAAGGGGAACGGAAAGATTATCGTCTTGGCATTCTGCAGTCCTATCGTGTGGAGCGTCTCAAGGTAGCGGAGCTGAATGGCTATCGGCTCGGTGGCGAGTATCTTCGCAGCATCAAGGAGCTTCTGAGCCGCCTGGAACTCAGCCTCAGCGGATATTATCTTAGCCCTCCTCTCCCTCTCAGCCTCAGCCTGCCTCGCTATAGCCTTTCTGAGGTCATCGGGCAGGTCTATCTTCTTCAGCTCAACCGCGACTACCTTAACTCCCCAGGGGTCTGTTTGCCTGTCTATTATCTCCTGAAGCTTGAGGTTTATAGCTTCCCTGTTTGAGAGGAGCTCGTCAAGCTCTGCCTCACCGCAGACACTTCTGAGAGTAGTCTGGGCTATCTGGGAGGTTGCGTAGAGGTAGTCTTCAACCTCAACTATGGCTTTGACGGGGTCAACCACCCTGAAGTAAACGACCGCATCCACCTGAACAGAGACGTTGTCTTTGGTGATTATGTCCTGGGTAGGAACATCAAGGGTAACAGTCCTGAGGGATACCCTTACAACACGGTCTATTATGGGGATAACTATTATGAGCCCGGGTCCCTTGGCGCCTATAACCCTTCCAAGACGGAAGACGACAGCCCTCTCATACTCTGGCACAACCTTTATTGCTGCTAAGAGGAAGATGATTATAAGTACTGCTAAAACAACCACAGGCGAAAAGATCATAACGATACCTCCAAAGTATTTGAGGAGGTTTCCCCCCATCGCTACAGCTAAGAATATGGCTACGAATATGAAGAAGGGAAGAGCCTCAAGAAGTCCCCTCATAACCCACCTCACGTGTGGTATTCCGCGTTCAGCTTTACATACTCATAACCTAAGTCGGAGGAGTAGTAAGTCCATGAGTTTTTACCCTCCTGGAGGTCTATGATTATCTCAATCTCCTTCTCCTCCTCAAGATACCTCTTTGCTCCCGCTTCAGCTCTGGGATGGGGCTTGCCGTCGTAGAGGAGGTGGTTCCCCATATAGATCTTCATCTTGAAGGGGTCTATCGGGAACTCCGTGCTTCCCGCAGCAGCCGCTATCCTTCCCCAGTTAGGATCCCTGCCGTAGATTGCTGTCTTTACAAGGAGGGAGTTTGCCACCGTTTTAGCTATCTCCTTAGCCTTCATCTCAAGGGTAGCTCTCCTGACGGTCACCTTTATAACCTTGGTAGCTCCCTCTCCATCCTCAACTATCTTCTTTGCCAGGCTCTGGGAAACTTCAAAGACCTGGTCCTTAACCTCATCCTCGGGGTATATACCCTCTTCCAGAGACACGAGGACGAAGCTGTCGTTGGTGCTCTCGCATCCGTCAACGGTTATTGAGTTAAAGGTTCTGTCCGCAACATACTTGTGGAGCCTTCTGAGGTCTTCGTACTCAAGGGTGGCAGTTGTGAAGACGAAGGAAAGCATCGTAGCCATTGAAGGGGCTATCATCCCCGCACCTTTGGCGAAGCCAAAGGTCTCCACACCCTCCTTCCTAACAAAATCAAACTTGGGAAATCTGTCGGTCGTTGATATCACCTGAGAAGCCCTCTCTAAGTCAAGGGGTTCCAGTAAAGAACAGGCGCTCTCTATGGCATTGAGCACATTTTCTATGGGCAGAGGTCTTCCTATAACACCTGTAGAGAAAACGAGAACCTCGTCTTGACGGATACCAAGGAGCTGAGCTACCTGGTGTGCCATCATCTGGGCATGGATTACCCCTTCCTCTCCTGTTCCGCAGTTGGCGTTGCCGCTGTTTATCACAAGGGCACGGAACCTCTCCCTCTCCCTGGTCACCCTTTCGGAGTAGATAACCGATCCGGACCTGAAGTAGTTGTCGGTGAACAAAACGGAAGTTGTGCAGGGGTAAGGGAGAAGGACTACAAGAAGGTCGGGATTGCCGGACTCCTTGAGCCCGGCTTTTCCAATCCCCATAAGTATATCAGGCATCAGTTCTCCTGAAGCTTTATGACTATGAACTCAACCCTTCTGTTGGTGAGCCTTCCTATTCTGTCCTCGTTGCTGGCTATAAACCTCTCCTTGCCAAAGCCAACGATCTCTATCTTGTCCTCGGGAACTCCATGCTCCACCAGATACCTTTTAACGCTTTCAGCTCTCTTGAGGGCAAGCCTGTCGTTGTACTCCTTTGTTCCTATTATGTCTGTATAGCCCTCTATCCTGACTTTAACGAATTCGTTGCTCTTGAGGGTCTTGACCACCTCGTTCAGTATGGGGATATACTCCCTCCTTATGTTGTACTTGTCAAAGTCAAAGTGTATCCTCGCAGTTATTTTGAGAGGTTCTTCCACAAGCTTCGGCTCTTTTTTGGGCTTCTCCTCCTTCACTTCTTCTTTGGGCTTTTCTTCTGGAGGAGGGGTGAAGACCTTTCTCTTACCCGTGTAGCACTCCAGTTCATTCTCCATTGCGACCTTAAGCTTGCTCTCCGCAATCCTGCTTTCTGCACTCACCTCGTTGTAGAACTTCAGGATGAGAGCTGAGTTGGGCTCCTCCTTCTTTAACTCATATACAAGGGCATCGTAGAAAGCTTCAGCCCTCCCGAGCTCCTTCGGAGAGCACTTGATCGCCCGGTTTCCTCTTAAGAACTCTATCCTGCTGGTTATACTGCTCAGGTCAATGAGCTGGAAGGTAGCCATTTTCTCCTCGTCTCTTGGCTTCGGCGGACTCTCAATTGGTGTCAGTTCCTCTTTTCCGCTGAAGGAGGCACTTATTGCCTTTGAGGCATGGTTCATCGTCCTTATGGCAAAGACCTTTGAACCCACATCGTCAGCTTCGGAGGCGAGGATGGAAGCAATCTCCTTGTAGCCCCTCGTTTTGGAATACAGGTAGGGAGCCTTTTCCTTTGCCCCTACCTCGTAGGCTTTTACAACAGCCCTCTGGGCTTCATCTATACCCTGAGTTACCCTGAAGGAAAAAGTTATTCCTACGAGGAAGAAGACAGCCAAAAGGATGCTTGTTCTGAACATGCCTTTCCCTCCCATCATGATTATACTATACGGCTCGGAAGGGAAAGAGTTTAAAAAAGAAAAAAGGGGGTGAGGGGAGCCTTTTTAATTTAAAAGAACATGTCCCTCCACAGACCCCTCGCCCATTCGTAGTATCTCTTTGCGGTTGAAACCTTCCATGTATTGTCTTCCCTAAGAACCTTGGTTATCTCCTTTGTTTTGATGTTGTACTTGTACTCAACCTCAAGCATTATTGCGGACTTGAGGTTTACCATCGCATAGCATACGCCGTGCTGTATAAGCTCACCTCCGTATTCCTTTCCCCTGATCCTGCTCGCCACTATCCTTGCTACCACTTTAGCCTGAGAGTTGGCGGCGTACCCGCTCTTTGGCAGATAAGACTCGCAGGAGTCCCCTATAACAAAGACGTTCCTAACCTTGGTCTCAAAGGTCATGGGGTTAACCCTGACCCACTTCTCCCTGCCATATATGAGACCTATATCCTCCAAGAGCTTGGGTGCCCTCATCGGAGGTATCAGGGAGCCGAAATCAAAACGCACTTCCCCCTTATCGGTCTTTATCTTCCTGGTCCCAAGATCAACGTCCTTTATGGTTGCACCCGTTATGTAGGTCGCCATACCCCTGTAAAAGTCCTCGTAAGCCTTCATGAAGCCGTCTCTGAGCACAGGTGGGTACTCGTTGGCATCTATGAAGTACATGTGAGCTTTAAGCCCGTTCTCCTTTATGTAACTCAGAACGAGGGCTGCCCTTTCGTAGGGAGCGGGGGGACACCTGTAGGGCATCTTGGGAACCGTGAAGACTATATTCTCTCCCTCAAACTCCTCTAAGAGCCTCCTCAGGTACAGGTGTTCACTCCCCGGTCTGAAGGCACCGGGATAGTACCAGTTAGCTTCTTTAAAGTAGGGAGCGGAATCGTAGTCGTACTCAATTCCAGGAGAGAGTATGAGGTAGTCGTAATCTATGTAGCCCCTTGAAAGATAAACTCTCCTCTTTGGAAGGTCTATATCCGCGACAACATCGTTCACAACCTTCACTCCGTACTTTGTGTGAAGCCTGTTGTAGGGAAAGCAGAGCTGTCCGTAGTCTATAAGACCAACGAGGTAGTGGTTGCTGAGGGGGCAGGACACGAAGAGCTGGTTCTTCTCAATCAGTATCACGTCAGCTTCAGGAACTTCCTTCTTCACATACTTTGCCGCTGTAACACCACCGTATCCTCCTCCCAGCACCACGACCCTGTTGCCCTTGGGGGGCGGTAAGAGGGAGCCCCTTTTAGCAATGACCGTGCTGACACCTGACAGAGCTATCAGAGAGAGACTCCCCGCAAGGAGCTTCCTCCTGTCAACACCTGATGACCTCTTTCGCATACTCCTCCACCTCTATAACCTCACATCTATCTACGAGCTTCTTAGCCTTTCTCGTTGATCTGTAGAGCTTTCTGAGGTCGGGTTTAAACATGTCAAAGAAGTCTTCAAAGAGCTCCTTCCCGAGAGTTCCGAGTGCGTAGAGCTTGCCATCCTCGTAGGAGAGGACTATGGCGGTCAATGGGAATGGTGCGGGTCCATCTATCACCTTGGCGCCCTGAGCGGGGTCAAAGACCGAAAGATGGGCACAGCACTGGATAACCCCTCCTCTCTTTACTATCTTGGAAGGAATGTTCTCGGGGTAGTAGTTTATGAAGGAAAATTCGGGAGTGGGATGACTGAACTGATGAGAGCATATCGCTGAGTAGGCAACTATGCTCTTCTTGGGACCTACACCTCCCTGCCAGTTGTAGGAAGTCCCGTCGGATAGCTTCACCTTTGCGGGAGGGACCTCCTTCCCGAGGTTCGTGAGTAAGCAGGGGGTAGCCCTGTGAGGGTAGAAGAAGATATATTGCTTGCGGGGGTCTATGTCCTCGGGCTTTATGGGATTTCCGTTTTTGTCAACGAGCAGAGCCTTCTTGTAGACCTTAAATTTGCCCTCCTGCGCCTCAACGAGGCTGGAAAAAAAGGAGGGGGAAGCGAGGGAAGCGGCGGCAACGGCAGTGCACGTCTTTAAAAAGTCCCTTCTATCCATTTGCTCACCCTCTTCTCTTTCAATGAGCAAACTTTGTGCCAAAAACAAAATCCTTTAAACTACAAAGTATCGGAGAGTATTTGTAAGAGAGAACAGGTGACGCCCATGTCACCTCCCGTGCCAGCTTTGACATCTTTATTCCAGCCCCGTAGGAGCTTAAATTTATTCCGATGGACTTCTCGGTTTTTGACCACTTTGAGGAGGAAGTGGTTGTTATAGATAGGAACTACAGGATAATCTACGCCAACGAAAGGTATGCCAGAGATATGGGCTACAGCTCGCCCGAGGAGATAATCGGGAACTTCTGCTACGTTGTCTCTCACCATCAGAACGAGCCCTGCGAGGGAGAGTGCCATCCCTGCCCTCTCAGGGAGATAGAGAAGTGCGGGAGGTCTGTCAATGTCGTCCATACCCACTACACCCACGATAACAGGGAAGTTCCTGTTGAGATATGTGCCTTCCCTATTGAGGGAGGTGAGAAGATAGTCCAGATAATAAGGGATATAAAGAACGACAAAGAGAAGTACTATCTCTTCAGTTTGTCTCAGAAGCTCAGTTCCGTTGGTTTCCTTGCCTTGGGGATAGCCCATCAGATAAACACACCTCTGAGCACAATCCTTCTCGCCTTGGAGGACCTTGAGGAAAAGCTCGGAAGCAGTGAAGAGCTTGAGGTCATAAGGAATGCGGTCAATACCTGTAAGGACTACGTTGATAAGCTTCTACTTCTTGTGAAGAGGAACTCTACCAGAGATTTCGTAAACCTCCAGAGGGCTGTAAGGGATTCGGTGGAGATACTGAAGGTGTATGCAAAGGACAGGGGCGTGAATCTTGAAGTAGAGGGAGAGGAAGAAGTTTACATACTCGGGAATGAAACCGATATAAGGCACCTCGTTCTGAACCTTGTCCTGAATGCGGTTCAGGCTTCGCCACCGGGAGAAAGTGTCAAGGTACGCTCCTTCAGGGAGGGCGAGAACTGGGTCTTCGTAGTTGAGGACAGGGGTCCGGGAATAGAGCCTGAAGAGCTCAGCAAGATATTCATACCTTTCTATCAGGGAAAAAACAAGAGGGAGGGTTCGGGACTGGGACTGGCGATAGTTGACAGCATAGTCAGGGAGTACGGGGGTTCAATTGACGTCAGGAGCTCTCCCGGAAAAGGAAGCCTTTTCAAGGTCTCCATTCCTCTCCCTCAGCTCCTTTAACTTTCTGAATACAGTCCTCCTGCTACAGCCCAGGACCTGTGCCACCCTGTCCGCACTCTTGAACTTTCTGTAGAGGTAGCCAACGTACATGAGCTCAAGCTCCTGAAGGGAAGGCATCTCGGAGAACATATCCTCAAGGCAGGTTTCCTCTCTCTGGCTCGGAGGAAGGCACAGGTGCTCGTCAACATACTCTCCTTTTGAAAGAAGGCACGCCCTCTCTATCACGTTCCTCAATTCCCTTATATTCCCGGGCCAGCTGTAGCTCTTGAGGAGAGAAAGGGTCTGAGGTTTTACCTTCTTTCTGTACTTTTTCAGAAAGAGCTCCGCAAGGAGGGGTATGTCCTCCCTTCTCTCCCTCAGAGGCGGTATTTCAACTTCCATTATATTTATCCTGTACAGGAGATCGCTCCTGAACTCTCCCCTTTTCACCATCTCCATGAGGTCCCTGTTGGTGGCTGATATTATCCTCACGTCCACCTTTATCTCGCTCAGTCCTCCTACCCTTCTGAACCTCCTCGTTTCAACGAACCTCAGGAGCTTTGCCTGAACTGGCAGTGGGATCTCTCCTATCTCGTCAAGAAAGAGGGTTCCTCCGTCCGCAAGCTCCACGAGACCGAGTTTCTTATGGGATGCCCCTGTGTAGGCGCCCTTCTCATGTCCGAACAGCTCGCTCTCAAAGAGGTGCTCGGGTATCGCCGCACAGTCAACCACAACGAAGGGCTTATCCCTCCTCTCCGATAGCCTGTGGATGTATCTCGCCATCACTTCCTTTCCCGTTCCGGTCTCACCTCTAAGGAGAACGCTCACATCGCTCAGCGCTGCATTCCTGACGATCTCAAGGACGTTCCTGAAGGCTGGACTCTTGGTCTCAAAGGTTATCTCCGTATCCCTTTCAAAGAGAAAGCTCTTCAGAGCCTTGTTCTCTTCCTCAAGCCTCTTTTCCTTCAAGACTCTTCTGAGACTCACCTCAAGCATGTCAAAACTGAAAGGCTTCTGTATGAAGTCCGATGCCCCAGCCTTCATAGCCTCCACCGCTGTGTTTACATCACCGTAGCCCGTTATGACTATGAACTTGGTGGGTATCTTAGGGCTGAGCTCCCTCAGGAGGTCAAGACCGCTCATATCGCTCAGCCTTATATCAAGGAGTGCCACATCGTAGCTTTTTGTAGTAAGGAGCTGGACCGCCTCCTCACCGCTCCTGACAGCCTCAACCTTGTAGCCCTTCCTCCTTAGCTTGCTCTCCAACAACCTGCTGAGGCTGTCGTCGTCCTCCACTATCAGGATTCCTCCCATGAGTGTCAATTTTGACACACTCTCTGTAAAAGTCAATTAAGAGTTTCTTTACTTCGCTAAAATAGGACTTATGGAGAACTTCATTTTAGATACGAGCGTATTCACGAACCCGGACATATACACGACCTTTGGGGAGAGCGACCAGCTGGGTGCGGTTGAGAACTTTATTCACTTAGCCATACATTCGGGAGCGGAGTTTTACATGCCCTCTTCGGTTTACGATGAGATGCTTAAGATGGTTGACCTCGGACCCTTGGCTCCAGAATTTGAGATGGTCGTCAAGATACGCTCTCCGAGAAAGTACAGGTTGATGATACCGAGCGAGGTTCTCTACGAGCTTATTGAGGAAATAAGGGGAAGGATAAACAAGGGTCTCAGGATAGCTGAGGAGCATGCAAAAGAGGCGGGGAAGCTGACGGAGGGGGACGTAGGCAGGATTATAAACAGGCTGAGGGACAAGTACAGGGAGGCTCTCAGGCAGGGGATAATTGACAGCAGAGAAGATGTGGATGTCCTCCTCCTCGCCTTTGAGCTGGACGGGACTGTAGTAACTGCAGACGAAGGACTGAGAAGGTGGGCGGATAAGGTCGGGATCAAGTTCATAAACCCTAAGAATTTCAGGGGAATACTGGAGAGCTTAATCAAACACAAGTCCGCCACTTAAGAGATGCCCCAGAAGACCCGTCATGTTG
Organism: Aquificaceae bacterium; assembly: GCA_026983685.1. Classification (GTDB taxonomy): domain Bacteria; phylum Aquificota; class Aquificia; order Aquificales; family Aquificaceae; genus Hydrogenivirga. The sequence continues at coordinate 15,396 of JALSTO010000103.1, forward strand.
AGGAAGACTTTATCAAAGGTAAGGACGTAGTAATCGCCCTCCTCCTCTATTCCCCTCTCTATAACTTG
>JALSTO010000104.1 GCA_026983685.1 Aquificaceae bacterium
TACACTAAGAACGCTCAGGAATGCCTCCTGCGGAAGGGAGACGTTTCCGAACTGCTTCATACGTTTCTTTCCTTCCTTCTGCTTTTCAAGGAGCTTCTTCTTTCTCGTCACATCACCGCCGTAGCACTTGGCGGTCACGTTTGCCCTCAAGGGCTTTATCCTCTCCGAGGCAATGACTTTCCCACCTATGGCAGCCTGTATGTGAACCTCAAAGAGCTGTCTGGGTATGGTCTCCTTGAGCTTCTCAACCACCGTCCTTGCCCTTCTGTAAGCCTTTTCCCTGTGAACTATAAAGGAAAGGGCATCAACAGGCTTCTTGTTTATAAGTATGTGGAGCTTCACGAGGTCCGAAGGTCTGTAGCCTACGAACTCATAATCGTAGGATGCGAAGCCCCTTGACAGGGTCTTTACCTTGTCGTGGAAGTCAAGGATCACCTCCGCAAGAGGGAGCTCGTACTCAAGGATCACAGTGTTCTCATCAAGGTAGGAGAACTTCTTCTGCTCCCCCCTCTTCTCCTGACAGAGTTGCATTACACCTCCCACGTACTCCTTTGGAGTTATTATCGTCACGAGAACGTAGGGTTCTTCCACAGCCTCAACAAGACCGAGATTGTCGGGAAACTCGGAGGGATTCCTGACCTCTATAAGCTCCCCGGTGTGCTTTTTCCTCACCCTGTATATAACATTCGGCGCAGTCGTTATTATCTTTACCCCGTACTCCCTCTCAAGCCTCTCCTGAACTATCTCCATGTGCAAGAGCCCCAAAAAGCCCACCCTGAAGCCCATTCCGAGGGCTGGCGAGCTTTCTGGTTCGTAGGTTATGGCGGAGTCGTTTATGGCGTACTTTTCCAGAGCGTCCCTCAGCTCCTCAAAGGTGGTATCTTCGGTCGGGTAGATGCCCGCAAAGACCATCGGCTTGGCTGGTCTGAAGCCAGGTATGGCAGACTTCACAGGATTTCTTGAGAGGGTTATCGTGTCACCTATCCTCACGTCCCTAACGTCCTTTATGGATGCGGCTATGTATCCAACGTCTCCCGCGGAGAGCTCCTCAAACTTCGTCATTTTCGGTGTCTGGGCACCGACCTCGGTGACTTCGTATTCCTTCCCGGTAGATAGAAGCCTTATCCTGTCCCCCGGTCTGACCTTTCCCTCAAAGACCCTCACGAAGGCAACCGCACCCCTGTAGGGGTCGTAGTAGGAATCAAATATGAGAGCCTTAAGGGGAGCCTCCACATCCCCCTTGGGAGGAGGCACCCTCGTGACTATAGCCTCAAGAATATCCTCTATGCCTATACCTTCCTTGGCGGAGGCTAAAATTACTTCTTCCCTCGGGAGTCCAAGAACCTCCTCTATCTGCCTGATTATCCTCTCCGGCTCAGCCGCAGGCAGGTCTATCTTGTTTATCACAGGTATTATCACAAGGTCCTGCTCAACAGCCTTCCAGAAGTTTGCAACCGTCTGTGCCTCTATCCCCTGAGTTGCATCAACGAGAAGAAGTGCTCCCTCACAGGCTGCGAGAGCTCTTGAGACCTCGTAGGAGAAGTCAACGTGCCCCGGTGTGTCAATAAGGTGGAGCTTGTAGGTGTTGCCGTCCCTTGCCCTGTAGAACATCCTTACAGCCTGCATCTTTATCGTTATTCCCCTCTCCCTCTCAATGTCTAAGGTGTCAAGGAGCTGTTCTTTTCTTTCCCTTTCGGTGATTGCACCGGTGAACTCAAGCAGTCTGTCCGCAAGGGTGGACTTGCCGTGATCCACGTGAGCGATTATTGAGAAGTTCCTGATAAGTGATAGGTCCATCAGATAAAAAGATAACATATAAACGCTTGACTTCCAGCTGACTGGAAGGTTTATCTTTCTTCTCATGAAAGATGTAAGGAGAAAGGTAGTGAGTTTCTTAGCCCTCTTTGGTTCAACGAGCACATTGATATGCTGTGCCCTACCCGCAATGGTTGCTGCGGTTGCTGGTGGATCTGCGGTCGCCTTCCTTGTATCCGCCTTTCCCTTTCTCATAACCCTTTCAAGATACAAGCTTTACTTCTTTGTCTTTGCGGGGGCAATGCTCCTTCTTGCCGGTGTGGTCATCTTCAGACCAAAGAGCAGGGTAGCCTGTTCCGTTGCGGGAGAAGGCTGTGAGGTGGCAAGCAGGTTTTCAAGGATTATTTTTATGGTTTCTGTACTCATTTACGCTGTCGGCTTCTTCTTTGCATACCTCTCCGTTCCGCTGATGAGGTGGCTCGGATTATGAAAAGGGCTCTTCTACTCCTTCTGATGTACCCCCTTTTGGGGTTTTCCCACGAGCCGATTTTCGGACTGGGACCGGGAACCATATTCAGGGGTGGTGTGGGTGTTGAAGCTGAGTATGTAAAGGAGGGAAGCCTTCAGGCTGTTGCAACGGAGGTTCTCTACGGTCTGACGGAAGACGTTTCCCTGACTTTAAGGGCTCTTCAGGGCTTTGAGAGGTTCAGGGGAGGAGCCTTCAGGGTCAAGGTCAGGGTCTGGAAGGATTACGATAGGGGAAAGGTTGATGCTCTCTCCCTCATAGGGGGTATTACCACCGATGCTGTCAGCGGAACTTCCTATTTGCTGGGGGGAGTCGCTGTGGGAAGGGAATCAAGGAGGTGGTACTTCTTCGCAGATATGAGAACTGCGGACAGGTTTTATGCGGACACTGCCGTCGGGATCCGCCCGTGGCTAACGGAGTACCTCAAGCCTGACCTTGTCCTTCTCTCCGAGCTTAACTACGAGCAGAAGGGAAATAAAAGGTTCCTCTTCGTTTCTCCCGCCTTCTTCTTCACATACAGAAATCTGGCGGTTAAGGGCGGTGTGCAGATTCCCACATCGGGAGGAGAGAAGGAAAGGTACGCCCTTTCTGCGGAGGTTCACTTCTGATGGAGGTTTTGAAATGAGGTTTATTATAGCCCTTGTGATCCTTGTCTCCTTCGCCGTAGGAGGGGAGCTGGTGATGAGGGTTGACGGGCTTGCCTGTGCTTTCTGCGCCTACGGCCTTGAGAAGAAGCTGAAAAAGTTGAAGGGTGTTAAAAGGGTTGAGATCAGCCTCAACCGGGGGATAGTTCGCCTTGAAATTGACCAATCCTTCGGATACACAAGGGAGGAGCTTGAGAGGATCGTCAGGGAATCGGGCTTCATCCTCAGGGAGGTAAGGCGTTCCGCTGAATGAGACTATTTGGAGCGGAACTTGACTTTTAGCACCTCGTGACCTACAATATACCTATAGGGGGTATAGGTATGCACGAGAACGCCTGTGATGTTTACCTGACTGAAGAGAGCGTTGAGGAGCTCCTGAGGAGACTATCCCGCATAGAGGGTCAGGTCAGGGGTGTCCAGAGGATGATAAAGGAGAGAAGGAGCTGTGACGAGATACTCAT
>JALSTO010000105.1 GCA_026983685.1 Aquificaceae bacterium
CTGTAAGTATCCCCCATGACGAGAACACCCCCTTCACTTTCTTCAAAGACCCTTCCGTAATCAAACTCACCGCCGTCGTAAAGGAAGTAGCTGTTCTCCTCCGGAAGGTAGAGGATAACATCGCTGTCCCCACGGGCTTCGGACCTGCCTACAGCCAGAATTTCCTCCCTGTAGATCCCTACATACCTGAGGTAGTCCTTTCTGTTGCTTCCGAACAGCTCCGAGTGAAGGAGACTCCCATCCCTTGATAGAACAAGGACAAAGGCGTCCCAGTTTCCCCTGTAGTTACTCCTTCCTACAACGTAGTACCTTCCGCCCTTTTTCACCACGCCGTAGGCGTACTCCTGAGCATCCGTTCCGAACCTCCTCCACCATTCGGGCTTTAGCCCTTCCCCGAGCTTTATAACCAGAATGTCCCAGTCCTTTTCTTTCACTCCTCCAACGAGGAGGTATCCCTCCTCCACCTTTCTCATGTACCAGAGCATATCGTCTCCCTCACCCCCGAAGGCGGATATCTCCTTTATCCCACCCTCATCAAAGAGGGCGAGGGCTATATCCATATTTCCCCTCTGGAAGGTGGTTATCCCCGCAAGGCAAAGGTTCCCGTACCTCTCTACGGTGTAGCTGTAGTCGTCTCTATCGGAGCCGAGTGTATAGGTAGTGCACTTACTATTGCAGTAGCCAAGAAGGACGTCGTAGCCCCTGTCCTCATAAAGGTGCCTTCCGCTGAAGCAAAAGCCTTTCTCCAGCTTCCTGACGGAGAAGGAGGCATCGTTTTCTTCGGTTGAAAGAACATAGAGCCTTCCGTAGGATAAAGAAAGGAAGAGAAGAAGGAGGCTAAGGAGCATCACCGCCAGCACTGAGTATATCTTCGTAAGCCTTCTTTATGAACTGGATCGCCTCTTCCCTCGTCCTCACTATGCCTTCCATCTGAGCTTCCTCAAGCCTTCTCTTTATCTCCCCCACCATCTTTCCCTGGGATATACTCAGGATAGCCATTATCTCGTGTCCGTTTAGGAGGGGCTTCACCTTATCCTCACCCAGCTCGTTTCTCTTGAAGCTCTCAAGCTCGCTTATGGTCTCCAGAAGAGCCTTTATCTCCTCTTCGCTGTCACCGCTGGCGTAGGCGTCCGCTATGGACAGGAGAAAGAGGTGAGGGGCTACATCTCCGCATTCCCTCCAGAACTTGACCATGCCCTTTCTCTTGAGCTCACCCTTCAGGAAGGACTCTCTCAGGTAGAAGGGTCTGAGGTGATACCTGACGAGCTTCCCTATGAAGCTCGTTGCAGGCTCTCCCCACTTCAGCCTCTTCCCGATCCTCTTGACTATCTGCTCTCCGACTTTGTCGTGGTTGTAGAAGGTCACCTTTCCCCCTCTCAGCTCAAAGGTGTCCGGCTTTCCTATGTCATGGAGGAGGGCACCCCACTTGAGGAGCTCAACATCGGTGAACTCTCCCAGAAAACGCCTGCAACCGAAGTCCTTGAGAAGCTCAAGGCTCAGGTACTTGCTTCTGTCCTCTATGACCTTTTCAACCTCTTCCAGTATCTTCAGAGTGTGCTCGTCAAGGGGATATATATGGTGCTCTCCCTGATCCTTTACCTCCCTGAGCCTCGCAAATTCAGGAATTATCTCCTCTAAGAGCCCGACCTCATAGAGCTTCCTTATCACCCTCCAGCCCGAAGAATGCTTCATGATCTTGAAGAGCTCGTGGGTGAGCCTCTCAGCGGGAGCCTTTGTTATGAGCTTTTTATTTCTCTCCACGAACTCGTAGAAGTCTTTTGTGAGATCAAGGTCCTTCTCAATAGAAAGCCTGAAGCCCCTCAGTATCCTGACGGGGTCCTTCTTCAAGTTCTCCAGAGATACAGGTCTGAGGAGTCCCTCTTCAAGGTCCTTTATACCCCCAGTAGGGTCAAAGACGATGGTCTGCTTTGCCCCTATGCTCAGGACGTCGTCAAGGTTCACAGCTATGGCGTTTGCGGTGAAGTCCCTGTCCCTGAGGTCTTCCTCTAAAGCCTTCTCAAGGTCTTTCCCCTTTATCTGGGAGAAGTCAAACCTGTACCTGTAGGGGGGAAGATGCAGGACCACCGAGGCGACAACCGGTCTCTTTATAAGGAGCCCCTTTTTCTCAAAGACGAAGAAGTGTCCTCCCACTCTCCGGGCAAAGTCCTGAGCTACCCTGACAGGGTCGCAGGTGACTAAAAGGTCAACATCTATGTTGTGTCCCACCCGCTCACCCAGAATCCTGTCCCTGACCCAGCCACCGACTATGAAGCAGTAGTCTTCCCTCGGGAGCACCTTAGCCACATCATCAAAGTAGGAGAGGTAGAAGTTCAAGCCGTGCAGGGTATGCTTTCCCTTGGAAGCTATCTCCAGGTCCATGGAATAATTCTAAGGGTTGAATAAAACTCTGCAATATATAATTTTCTCACCATGAGCCAGCTTACCCCCCTTGAAGATGCCCTCAGAGATGTTCTTGAGAATACGAAGACCCTCGGGAGGGAGAAGGTCTTCATATACGATGCCCTCGGAAGGGTGCTTGCGGAAGATGTTAGATCGGACACCGACAAGCCTCTCTTTGACAACTCCGCAATGGACGGCTTCGCCGTCAGGTACGAAGACATAGAGGGCGCTTCCGAGGATAGACCAGCTCAGCTGAGAATAGTGGGAGAACACTCCGCAGGCACAGGGGAGAGCCTGAGGGTTGAAAAGGGGACCGCGATAAAGATATTTACGGGTGCTCCTATACCCGAAGGGGCGGACACGGTCGTTCCGGTGGAGTACACGAGGCCTGAAGGGGACAGGGTCTATATCCTGAGAGAGCTGAAGAGGGGAGCCAACATAAGGCGCAGGGGCGAGGATATAAAAGAAGGAGAGGTTGTTATCAGAGCGGGGAAGGAACTCAGAGCTTACGAAGTGGGCATGCTCGCCTCGGTCAATAGGGCGATGGTTGAGGTCTTCAGGAGACCGAGGGTGGGGATAATCTCCACAGGGGACGAGCTCCTTGAGCTCGGAGAGGCTCAGGTAAAACCTTCTCAGATAAGGAGCTCAAACCATCACATGCTTTACTCCCTTGTTCAGCAGGCGGGAGGGCTTCCCCACCAGCTGGGCATAGCCCCAGACGAACCGGAGGAGCTCCTTGAGGTTCTGAGGAGCTGTCATCAGTATGACATATTCATAACGACGGGCGGTGTTTCTATGGGGGAGAAGGACTACGTTCAGCACCTTGTAAGGGATGTGGGTATTGATATAAAGTTTCACAAGCTCCGTATAAAACCGGCGAAGCCGGTCCTCTTCGGCACATACGGAGAGAAGGGTCTCTTCTTCGGACTGCCGGGCAACCCTGTATCTTGCGCTGTAGCCTTT
>JALSTO010000106.1 GCA_026983685.1 Aquificaceae bacterium
TCCGTAACCTCTCCCCTCTCGTTGAGAACAACGCCGTCAAAGTACCCTCTGCGGACAGCTTCCCTCTTCACAAGAACGTTGAAAAGGTAACTCGTTGTCTTGTGTCTGAATAGAGGGTTGGCTGAGTGCCTCCTATAGGAGGAAAAACATAGATCAACGGTTTCCGGTGGTCTGGGAGCTTCCCTTACCTTGATTTCAACCCTGTAGCCCTCGGGCTGTGCACCGTAGTGATCAGGACCTTCCGAAAGGAGGATATACTTAACGTATATGTCTGTAGCACCGCCTACGGCGGTCCTTATGGATTCAAGGAACTCCTCATAAGTAGGACAGGGGATTGAGAAGAACTCCGCCGAACTTTTGAGCCTGCTGTAGTGGAGCCGGAGCTTTTTGTTCTCTCCCTTCCAGAGGATCGTTTCAAAGAGACCCTCTCCGAACTGAACAGTCCTGTTCATACGGTTGCCTGCAGTTTGCGGAAAGCCCTCCTTATTCCCCTGATCGCCTGCCTTATCCTCAGCTCGTTCTCAACGAGGGCAAACCTCACGTACCCCTCCCCGTACTCTCCAAAGCCTATACCCGGAGAGACGGCGACCTTTGCCTCCCTAAGGAGGTACATTGAGAAGTCAAGGGAGTTCATGCCTATCCATTCGGGTATCTTCGCCCAAACGAACATTGTCCCTCTGGGTTTCTCAACATTCCAGCCCATGCTCCTGAGCCCTTCCACTAGGATGTTCCTCCTGCTCTCGTACATGCGGGCGTTCTTCTCAACTATCTCGTAAGGGCTGTCAAGGGCGATGACCGCCGCCACCTGTATTGGGGTAAAGACGCCGTAGTCAAGGTAGCTCTTCAGATGGGCAAGGTTCCTTATTATCGTCTCGTTCCCGACGGCGAAGGCTATCCTCCACCCTGCCATGGAAAAGCCCTTTGACATTGAGTAGAGCTCAACAGCCACATCCTTTGCCCCTTCAACCTCAAGGATTGAGGGTGGTCTGTAGCCATCAAAGGATATGTCCGCATAGGCAAAGTCGTGGACTATCCATATTCCCTTCCTCCTTGCAAAGCCAACGAGCTCCTTGAAGAACTCCCGCTCAACGCATACCGTCGTTGGGTTGTGGGGAAAGCTCACTACGACAACGCCGGGAGGTGGCATTGACTCCTTCACGGTCTGGTAGAGCCTCCTGAGGAACTCCTCCTGAGGGTCCTCCCCCTCATCAAAGACTATGGGTATTGATCTCACCTCCCCACCGGCTATTATCGGGGCGTAGTAGTGTATGGGATAGGTAGGGTTGGGCACTATAACGGAGTTTCCGGGAGTAACCATCGCCAGCATGAGGTGAGAGTACCCCTCCTTGGCACCTATGGTCATTATAGCCTCTCTCTCGGGGTCAAGCTTCACACCGAAGCGTCTTTCATAAAAATCGCAGATAGCCTTTCTCAGCCTCGGTATTCCCTTGGAGGAGGAGTAGCCGTGAACGTTCGGTCTTCTCGCCACCTCGCAGAGCTTATCAATTATGTGGGGAGCGGGAGGTGTTGTCGGGTTTCCCATGCCGAGGTCTATGATGTCCTCTCCTTCCCTTCTGAGCCTGTGCTTGAGCTCGTTCACAACCGCGAAGACATAAGGGGGGAGCCTCTTTATTCTCGGGAAAGCCCAGTCCATATCCTTCTCAGTCATTCTCAAGCTCCTCTTCCAGCTCCTTGCACTCAAAGCACATCGTCGTGACAGGTCTCGCCTTCAACCTCTCGTAGGGTATCTGAGCCCCGCAGTTCTCACAGACCCCGTAGGTGCCCGACTCTATCTTCATGAGGGCATAGTCTATCTTGTGGATCAGGGTCGCCTCCCTTCCCTTTATCCTGAAGGTAAGATACCTCTCCTCCTCAAGGTCAGCCCTGTCTATCTCATCACCGCCTTCAAAGGCAACGTTGGAAGGGTCCCTTATCTGCTCTCGGGCGGACTCAAGGAGCCTTTCCCTCATCCTGAGGAGGCTCTCCCTTATCTCCTTCACCTGTTCTTCGCTCAAGTGCTTCAATCTCTTACCCCTTTCATATATTTTACTCCTCCCTCGTCAGCCAGTCAGCTATCACCTTTATCTCCATATCGGAGAGACCCCTACCCCAGGGACATCTTTTGGCAAGATCAACAACACCCGAGGGGTTTCCCCTATACTTCTTCCTCAGAAGGCTGAGGGGCTTCTTAGAGCCTTCAGCATGACAGCGGATGCAGTGATTTTCAAACAAGAGACGCCCTTCGGGCGTGGCTGAAGATATGTATGAGAAAAGAAATAAAGCCAAAATAATCATCCCCATAGCCCACCTCCATAGTTAGAATTTATTGTCTGATGAGAATTCTTGTCTCCGGTGGCGGGACAGGGGGACACTTCTTCCCAACCCTTGCTGTTCTGAAGAAGGCGCAGGAGAGAAAGATAAAGACTCTCTACGTGGGTACCCAGAGGGGCGTTGAGAAAGCCTTTGAGCACCTGATACCAGAGGAGAAGCTCTTCTTAGAGACCTATCCTCTGAGGGGTGTGTCCCTTTTCGGAAGGCTCAGAGCGATACTCGGCTTCCTGAGAGGGGTCTCCTATTTAAGAGACAGGGTGGATGGGGAATTTCGCTCGCTTATATTCGGTGGGTACTCAAGTGTTCCTGTGGGGCTTTATACCCTGCTAAGAAGAAAGCCCCTATACATCCACGAGCAGAACTCCGTTCCGAGCATGACCAACAGGCTCTTCTCACCTTTCGCAAGAAAGGTCTTTATAACCTTTGAATACACGAGGAAGTACTTCAAAGGCAGTAGGGTTGTCAGGACCGGTCTTCCGCTCAGGGAGGAGCTCTTGAGCACAAAGATTGATAGGGATCCCGCCAAAGAGGCTCTCGGTTTTAGCCCTTCCGCTCCCCTCATCCTCTTCATGGGAGGGAGTCAGGGGGCAAGGTTCATAAACTCCTTAGCCCTTGATTTTGCCCGAAAGACCGGTGTTCCTACACTCCTTCTCTCAGGGGAGAAGGATTACGGAAGGGTCAAGGATATGGCGAAAGAGATTGAAAACCTCAGGGTGTATCCCTTCAGGACAGACATGGGGTTAATATACTCCGCCACCGATATAGCAATATGCAGGGCGGGTGCGGGGACCATATCGGAGCTGTCCTTCTTCAGGTTGCCCGCTCTCTTCATACCCTACCCCTACGCTACGGGAGACCATCAGTACTACAACGCAAAGGAGATAGAGGAGCTCGGTGGGGGGTTCGTGCTCAGACAGGAGGACGCCACCGCGGAAAAGGTGATAGCCCTCGTGGACAGGATAGTTGCAAACATAAGCTCCATGAAGGAAGCAATTGGAAGCTTTGCAGTGCCCGATGCTCCCAAC
>JALSTO010000107.1 GCA_026983685.1 Aquificaceae bacterium
TCTTAACTATATACGAAGCTATATCCTTTATAGCCTCCTCAAGCTTCTTCTTCTCCTCTTCAAGGGAGGTTCTTATCTCCTCAGTCTTCTTAGCTATCTCCTCCTGTGCCTCCTTTTCAGCCCTGTCAAGTATATCCATCTTTATCTTGCTCGCTTCTTTCTTCGCGGATTCAAGTATCTGGTTAGCTTCAGTTCTTGCCTTATCAAGAATCTCCTTTGCCTCCTCAATGTATCCCATCGCCTCTTCCCTGAGCCTGTTTGCCTCCTCAAGGTTCTTTCTGACTATACTCTCCCGCTCCTCTATGACCACCGCGTAGGGCTTGACATAAATCTGGTTGATGAGGAAGATGAAAGCTAAGAAGAGAACTACCTGTATGAACAGGGTTACGTTGGGTACTACACCGATATCCATTCCCGTCCTCCGAAAAGCTCATAAAATTATCCTACAAAGGCGGTGCTATTTCAAGTTCAACTCGCCTTAGCGAGTTTATTGTAGAGGACCCTGTCCCTCTCAACTATCTTTTTCGCTTTCTCCTTCAGCTGTCTGCGGTTTTTTCTCCTGATCACTCTAAAAAGGTTTGCCAGCAGACCAGCCATGGGTATGACTATAGACCTTCTCCCTGCTGATGGAATACCGAGTTTTCACTGAATTTCAAGAACTTACATCCGCCAATCTATGTTTTTGAAAGCATGGGTTTTTTAAGGCTGTTTTCCTGAAGGATTGAATTATAATGCTCTAAGCTACCAAGGGAGGTATATGGATGTATAAGTCTATGCTCTTTCTGCATATTTTCTTCGCAATGGTCTGGATAGGAGGCATGGTCTTCAACCTTCTGTTCCTCCATCCAGTTCTGAAGAAGGCTAAACCAGAGGACACGAGAAGATCGGTAGCGGAGGGTGTGCTCAGGAGGTTCTTCCTGGGGGTATGGCTCTCCATAGCGATCCTCTTCTTAACGGGTATGTGGATGTGGCACTCCGTTAGGACTGACTTCAGCACAAACACCCTCTTTCATATAAAGCTCTTCCTATACGGGATAATGGTCCTGAACTTCACCTACATATACTTTTTCCTTTTAAAGAAGAAGCTCTTTTCCCATATACCCAACTTCGTCTGGATAAACTTAGTGCTGGGTCTTCTCATTACGCTGATAATAACCTACATACGTTAAAGGCTCATCTTCTTTGCGGTTGGATTCGGTGTTATGACCGCCTGAACCACCGAGTCTTCAAGGGCTTTAAAGCCGTGGAGCTCCTCGGGTTCGTAGAAGACCGTGCTTCCCTCCGAGAGAACCTCCTCCTTACTCTCATCTCCCATACAGAAGCTGAGCCTTCCCTTGAGGACAGATATAAAGACGCTTGAGGGAGACCTGTGGGGTCTTATCTCCTGTCCCTTCTTGAGGAAGAACCTTATAACCTTTGCGTTGGAGTCCTCATACACGAGTTCCCTTGAGGGTGAGCCTTCGCTGTACTTTTCTTCAAGAGCCTTCACTACCGCCATGCTTCACCTCCCTGAGCTTCATAATCAGATGGGCAAAGGTAAGCCTGAAAAAGTAAAGGAGTATAAAAAGGTACAGCAGGGGAGATAGTCTGTTGAGGGGCGAGAAGAGAACATCCGCGAAGAGAAAGAGGAAGAAGGCTACCGCGGAGAGTTCCATAAACCTCGGGAAGCCTTTCTCATCTATAAGCTCCCCTATGGCAGGAGCATTCTCTTTGGAGCCTGAGGAAAAGAACCAGTTCCACACTATCCTCGGAAGGAGGTGTGCCATACCGCCGAATATGGTAAAGGCTGTAAATCCATAGACCAGAAGATCAATATGGAGGGTGAAAACTATGGTAAGCAGGTCAGGGTTTGAAGCACCCGCCACACCCATAAGAATGCCGAAGGGTAAAAAGAAGAGGGCAAGGAGAAACATCCTCACAACGTAAGGAAGAGGCGAGGGCATGCGCCTCTGGATCAGGAGGCTGTAAATAAGGTACAGGTAGTAGAGGGCTACACCGAGTTCAAGGAGGGCAGAGAGGGCTATCGCTCTGTAGCTGAGAAAGAAGAACGACAGTAGCATCAGAAGGGTGGACAACTGCTTTGCGTAGAAGAGCCTAACAGCCTTTCTTACATTGAGGGTCTCCATAAGAAGCATGGGTATCCAGGCTATCTCCACACCGTAAACAGCGTTGAGCATCGCTCCCAGGGTCATGGTGTGGACAGCAAGCTGAAGGGGGACGTAAGCTTTCCAGAAGTGGAGGAAGAGGAGGAGAGAGGAGAGTAAAAGGTAAATGGCTGAGACACCGAGGAACTTCACTGTGACGGGCATCCAGTTCTTTACGTTTGCCAAGAGGTGAAGGGAAAAGATAAGGTAGGAGAGGAATAAAAGTCCAGAGCCCTCAAGGGTGTAGCCCGTATAAAAGGAGAGCTGGGAGAGGAGCACACCGAGGAAGACCACGTAAGATAGCCAGGGAAGGGAGAGCTTCCTGTTCTGGGAGTTGGGAATTATCTGATACATAGCACCAACGAGGGTTGTCCCCACAAAACCAAAGACAAGAGGTATGAAGAAGGGCACGCCTATCGGATAGAGCTTCAGGAAGAGGGAGAAGAGGAGGTTAAGGATCGCAAGAAGAAAGAAGAGAGGAGAGATCTTTGATACGTAAAACATGGCTCCTCCTGATGAGTAATCAATTATTTACTATAGTCTGAAAGTCCCTTGCAGTCAATAGGAGATCAATTCCGTAAATAATTGTTTATTTTGGGGTATATTTATATGTATGGAGAAGACAACCCAGGACTTTGGGAATGCATGGGAGTATCAGGGGTGCATGATACCCAAAGACCTCTACTACGACATAGAGAACCAAGTCTGGCTGAGGGTGAATGATGATGGAACGGTTACCATGGGGTTGACCGATGTCGGTCAGACGAGGGCTGGAAGGCTTCTCCACGCAAGGATAAAACCTGTTGGAACTAAGGTTAAAAAAGGCAAGCCGATAGCCACCCTTGAGAGCGGGAAGTGGGCGGGTCCTGTGCCTGCACTTGTTGAGGGAGAGGTTGTTGAGATAAACGAGAGGGTTGCCCAGGATCCGAACTTCATAAATATAGACCCTTACGGTGAGGCTTGGATAGTTAAGGTCAAGCCCTTCAATTTAGAAAGAGACCTGAAGGAGCTCCTTACGGGAGAGGAGGCTCTTGAGAAGATGAAGGAGCACATTGATGAGTGGGATATAGTATGTATGAGGTGCATGTGAGATGGGTGCAAGTGAGAGGCATGTGATACTTCTGGTATCCCAGTGGTGTCCAACCTGTCCCCATGCGGACGCCCTCTGGAGAAAGCTTCAG
>JALSTO010000108.1 GCA_026983685.1 Aquificaceae bacterium
GATTGACAGAAAACACATAAGGTATTTCCTGATGGACATTGAAGGCATAACAGAGAGGCTGGACTTCCTTGAGCCCTTAGCTACCCGTGCCCACAGGTTTCACAGCGGTGGCAGTGCCCTTAAAGGGGCAGAGGGGACCTTTAAACTCAGCATGCCCGCACGGGGAGCCTCACCAAACATGGTTCAGCATTCCTACGGTGAGTGGCGCTTTCACATGAGGATAAAGGAGGAAAGACACAGGGTCTTCAAGCTTGCCTCGGACGCAGTCTTTGAGGAGTGGAAGGGGAGTAAGTTTGACAAGCTCGTGATAGGAGGCTTTATGGAAGAGGGTCTCAAGGACATAGAGAACCACCTCCATACCTACCTAAGGGAAAGGTTAATAGGCTACATTGAGATAAACCCCTCCGAAGCCAAACCTCACGAGGTTAGAGACAAAGTCCTCAACCTACTATGGGAGAAGGACAGAGAGGAGGAGAAGAGGCTCGTTGATGAGATGGAGGAACTCATAGGGAAGGGTCTTGCGGTGAACGGTACAACGAAGGTCCTTGAGATGCTCTCCTTGGGTAACGTCAGGACTGTGCTCATACCCGAGAACTTTGAGAAACCCGGATACCTCTGTCCCGAGAGCCGTCTCGTCTTCCTGAAGCCCGAGTGTCCCCTTCCCGGGGAGAAAGCCCTTGAGATTGAAGATATTGTTGATGAGGTCATAGAGGAAGCTCTTGACCAGAGGGCTACGGTGGAGGTGATCGTCAGCCCAGAGCTTCAGAAAAGGATAGATGGGCTCGCTGCCTTCCTGAGATTCAGCCTATGAACGAAGAGAGGTTGATGATCTTTATAGACGGCTCAAACCTTTTTCACGGAATAAGGTATCTGAAGATAAAGATAGACTATGGACGCCTCGTTGAGTTCCTGAGAGAGAGCAGGAGGCTCGTGAGGACATACTTCTACACCGCAGTTCCCCAGGACAGGGATGTAAAGAAGGGAACACCTGAGTGGGAAAGTCTTATCAGACAGAAGAGGTTTTTGGACGAGCTCGCCCTGTCGGGCGTTAAGGTGAAGCTCGCAAAGCTCAGGAAGCTCCCCTCCGGGGAGTTCATAGAAAAGGAAGTTGATATAATGCTCGCCACGGACATGCTTTCCTTAGCATACCAGAACGCTTATGACACCGCAATACTTGTCAGCGGGGACAGCGACTTCCTCTACACCGTTGAGGAGATCCAGAGGATAGGGAAGAGGGTTGAGAACGCAACCTTCAAGAAGACAAGCTCCTACAACCTCAGAAAGATATGCGACCGCTTCATACTCCTTGATGACTTCCTTGACCGCTTCACCTACGAGGAGAAGCCCGCCCTGTACGAAGAGGTCGGTTTCTGGGCAAAGATAAAGAGCCTGTGGAAGAGATGAAGGTAATAGCTGCGACCACCAACCGGGGAAAGCTAAGAGAGATTGAGAGGATACTCGCACCCCTTGGCTACAAGGTTGTGGCTCCTCCTGAAAGGCTTGAGGTTGAGGAGAAGGGAGAGAGCTTCCTTGAGAACGCCTGTAAGAAGGCGCAGGCATACTATGAAAAGTTCGGAATCCCGGCAATAGCGGACGACTCTGGGCTCGTGGTTGAGTCCCTGGAAGGCTATCCGGGAATATACTCAAGCAGGTTTTACGCTGTAGAGTACGGAGGCAGAGAAAGTCCGGAGCCATCCCCCGATAAGGCTAACATCAGGAAGCTCCTGAGACTCCTTGAGGGCAGGGAAGACAGGAAGGCTAAGTTTGTGGCGTGCATCGTCTTTCACTCTGGAGACTACGGGCTCTTCAGCTGTGGAGAGTGCAGGGGAAGGATAGCTGAGTCCCCGAGAGGGGAAGGGGGTTTTGGCTACGACCCAGTGTTTATCCCCGAAGGCTACGATAGGACGATGGCTCAGCTCAGTCCTGAAGAAAAGGACTCTATATCCCACCGGGGAAAAGCCCTGAGAAAGCTCGCCCGCCTTCTTGAGCGTCTCAGCCCGTAGTGGATATAAGGAATAAGATAACTACCCTCCGGGCTCTGAAGAGCACTCTCAACGTCTGGGGTGCCATAGCCGTCAACAGGTACAAAAGGCTCAGCTCACAGGTTGGAGCCACAATGCCCTACTTCCTGAGGCTTCAGGAGGTTATGGAGCACCTCTACTCCCTTTACTCCGGTGTTAGAGCTGAGCTCTTGGAGATGAGGGATGAAAGCTCAATAGACATTCTCGTCCTGACGAGCGACAGGGGCTATGTAGGAGACTTTATACTCAAAACCCTGAGGGTCCTTGACGCAGTCCTTGAAGCTAAGAAGAACAGAAAGGTAAGCCTGTTTATAGCGGGAGGAAGGGGCGCCCTCTCAAAGTACCGCTCCCTCGGAGCGGTGATCTACGAAAATGTGCTTACGAAGGATATCAACTGGGGTAGGGTTGAGGAGATAAGGAAGAAGCTCGTTGATAGGTACAGAAGGAAGGTAAGTGATGCTACCTACGTGGTATTTCAAAGACCCGAGGTTGACATGGGCGGGCGGGCTGAGCCTACCGAAGAGAAGGCTGTTGGGGAGATCCCTACAGAGAGCCCCTTCTTCTACGCAAGGTTTGAGGAGGTTCTCAGGGCAAAGCCCCTTGCAGTGGTTGAAAGAGGCAGGTCCAGACCGATTGTGGTTCGCTTTCTCCCTGCGGATGTGAGGAAGAGGTACTCACCTACCACGATCCTGAACCTTGAGGGTAATGAAGACAGACTGATTGAGGAGCTTCTGGAGCTCTATCTTGATTTTTTCATGAGGGAAGTCTTCCTTGAGCACTTCACCTCTCTGAACTTTGCCAGATACAGAACCGTAACCCGCATAAAGGAGAACATTGACAGGAGGCTCTCTGAGTACCAGCGTCTTATGAACAAGCTGAGGCAGGAAAAGATAACAAAGGAGATTGAGGACATAGTTCTCTCCCACATGGCTACAGAAGAGAGAATATACAGGGACATCCTTGAGGAAGGGTATCTGTTAGAGGTAGATATTAACATTCCCGAACCTATCGTATCACTTATCAAGGAAAGGCTTGAGGGCATGGGCTATCGGATAAGGGAGATCAGGAAGGCTAACTTACTCGGAGGTTTCAGGCTCCTGAGTACTTCAAAGGTAGCTGACCCAACAGCCCTGAGGTACCTGATGGAGATAACAAGGTTCAGGGGAGGTATATGACCACATCTCCCCTTCCGTTGAGCTTTGCCTGACAGGAGAGTCTCTCCCTCTCCGAGAGACCGAACTCATCTATAGCCTCTTCCTCTTCAAAGGAA
>JALSTO010000109.1 GCA_026983685.1 Aquificaceae bacterium
CCGGGGTCGGCTTCTCACTAAACGTGCAGGAACATAAGGACTTCATTGAGTTTATAAAGGAGAGGCTTGAGAACATAAAGGAAGACGAGTTCATTGAGTTTGATGTTGAGGTTGAGCTTCCTGAGAACGGAACAGCAAAGGGGAGGGGAAGGCTCAGGAACATAGTGGGGCTCGGCAAAGACGTGTATGCAAGGCTCGGTTTTGAGGTCAGCTTTCCGAAGGAGGAGATAAACAAGATAAGAAGGTATGTCATAAACCGCCAGAGGGAGATAATCCAGTCCCTGAGGTTCGCTGAATGAAGTTAACGCTCCGCATAGCCCTCAGGTACCTTCTCTCGGTCAAGGGGAACACTCTTCTCATAACAGCCATATCCTTCCTCGGGGTTTTTCTGAGCGTGAACGCCATACTCCTTACCCTCGGTGTCTTCACAGGCTTTCAGGACACCCTTAAGGAGAAGATACTTTCAACAGCCCCCCACATAGTTGTGAGTGTAGTTGGGGAAGAGGACATAGGGGAGCTGAGAAAAAGGATAGAGAGGGTTGAGGGTGTGAGAGGCACCCTCCCATTTGTCCTATACAGCGCCATTTTGGGAAAAGAGGAGAGGCTCCAGCCCGTCACTGTGAAGGCTGTTGATTATAGGGAGAAGGTTTTCAGGGAGATGATAGGTAAGCACCTTATAAAGGGAAGGCTTGAGGGTGTGGTGATAGGAAAGGGGGTTGCGGACGTTCTCGGAGTGGGTGCAGGAGATAGGGTGGTTCTCGTTTTTCCGATGGGTATAAGGACCCCTACGGGGTTCATACCGAAGACAAAGGAGGTAGAGATAGGAGGTATCTTTCACACGGGAGCCTACGACAGAGACTTTGTTATAGTCTTCATGAAGGAAAAAGAGGCAAAGAGGTTCTTCAAGAGGGGCTTCAAGCTTGAGGGAATAGAGGTCTATATCAAAGACCCCTACAGGGCTCAGGAGGTA
Organism: Aquificaceae bacterium; assembly: GCA_026983685.1. Lineage (GTDB taxonomy): Bacteria > Aquificota > Aquificia > Aquificales > Aquificaceae > Hydrogenivirga. The sequence goes on from JALSTO010000109.1 coordinate 971, forward strand.
AGAAGAAGGATAGAGAAAGCCATCTCCAGTGACCTTGTGATAGTCCGCTCCTGGATAGACCTGAACAAGCCCCTCTTTAACGCCCTTCAGCTGGAGAAGTTAGCCCTTTTTCTCGTCCTTCTTCTGATGGTCTTCGTAGCCTCTTTCAACATAACGAGCCTCCTCTTCGTGAAGGCTAAGGAGAAGGTCAGAGACATAGCCATACTTAAGACCTTCGGAATGAAAACGAGGGGAGTTCTCGGCATATTTCTCACCGTGGGTATGAGTATAGGTCTTCTGGGGGCTATCTTCGGAATCCTCAGCTCTTTCCTGATAGCTTACTTCATAAATGAGTACAAACTGATAAGGGTTCCCGAGGAGGTCTATATGATGAGCTACATACCGGTCCACATAAAGCCCCTTGACCTCTGTGCCACCTTCATCGGAACGCTTCTTCTTTCCTTCTTCTCCTCCTTCCTCCCCGCCTTGAGAGCCTCAAAGGAGAACATAGTCAGCGTGCTGAGGAACGAGTGATGGGAGAGGTGGTAAAGGCGAAGGAGCTCTGGAAGGTCTATCCCGACGGAACGAGGGCGCTCAGGGGAGTTAGCCTCTCGGTAGAAAGGGGAGAGTTTGTTGGAATCATGGGACCCTCGGGTTCAGGGAAGAGCACCCTCCTGCACCTCATAGGAGGGCTTGACAGACCCTCGGGAGGTGAGGTCTTTCTCTTTGGCAAGGACATAAGCCTGATGGACGAGGACGGGCTGGCGGAGTTCAGGAAGAGGAGGGTAGCCTATATATTCCAATTCTACTACCTCCTTGAGGACTTCAGCGTCCTTGAGAACCTGCTCCTCGTAGCGGAGCTCCTCGGTGTAGAGAGGGCTGAGGAGAAGGCTGTGGAGATACTTGACTTCCTGAGACTTTCCCACCGGCTCAAACACAAACCGAGCCAGCTCTCGGGAGGTGAACAGCAGAGGGTGGCGATAGGAAGGGCTCTGATAAGCGAACCCGCCCTGATACTCGCCGACGAGCCGACGGGAAACATAGACTGGGAGGAGGGAAGAAGGATATTTGAGCTCTTCAGGAAGCTTAACGAGGAGAAAGGTATAACCTTTGTCGTCGCAACCCACAACCCAGACCTCAGGGAGTTCTTCAACAGGATAGTCAGGCTCCGGGACGGAGAAGTTGTCTCAGATTAAACCCTTCTCCGAGAGATACCTCTCACATTCAAGGGCTGCCATGCACCCGAAGGCGGATGCTGTTATAGCCTGTCTGTACTTCCTGTCATGAACGTCTCCGGCAGCGAAGACACCCTCAACGGAGGTTTTAACGTGGTCGTGCACCTTTATGTAGCCGTGGGAGTCAAGGGCGAGCTGTCCTTTGAAGACATCTGTGTTCGGTTCGTGACCTATAGCTATGAAGATTCCGTCACACTTGAGTTCAGATAGCTCTCCGGTCTTTACGTTCTTAACGAGGACACCCGTCACCTTTCCCTCGTTCACATCGTAGATGTCCTCAACCACGCTGTCCCAGAGGAAACTTATCTTAGGATTCTCAAAAGCCCTCTCCTGCATTATCTTTGAAGCCCTGAGCTTGTCCCTTCTGTGTATAACGGTGACGCTCCTCGCATGGTGGGTCAGATGCAGAGCCTCCTCCATGGCTGAGTCCCCGCCTCCCACAACGACCACATCCCTGTCCTTGTAAAAGGCTCCATCGCAGACAGCACAGTAGGAAACCCCCTTCCCCATTAGGAGGGCTTCGGACTCAAGACCGAGCATCCTCGGACGGGCACCGGTAGCCACTATCACGCTCTCAGCTAAGTACTCCTCGCCTCCAGCCCAGACCTTGAAGGGTCTCTCCTTGAAGTCAACCTTTATGACGTTCTCATAGATTATCCTCGTGCCGAACTTCTCCGCCTGCTGGCGCATTCTCTCCATAAGCTCTGGTCCCTGAATTCCCTCCGGAAAGCCAGGAAAGTTCTCAACGTCCGAGGTCATCATGAGCTGTCCGCCGAACATGTGCCCGGCGAAGAGAAGGGGGTCAAGCTTTGCCCTTGCGGTGTATATCGCAGCGGTCAAACCCGCACAGGCTCCTCCGATTATTATCACCTTCTCAATATCACCCACCTCGGAGACCCTCCGGGATAGATTATAGCCTATCCCTTATCTCCCTGAGAAGCTCCTCAATCTTATCAAGCCTTCTCTCAATCTCCGAGAGCCTTCTCTCCATGTCCTTCGCGGAGAGGAGTATCTCCCTGTGATTTTTCTGGTTTTCGTAGTAGAGCCTGAGAGCTTCCCTTATTATCTGGGTCTCCTTCTTACCGAGTTCAATCTTAAGG
>JALSTO010000110.1 GCA_026983685.1 Aquificaceae bacterium
GGAGGAAAGAGAGGGTAAAGAAGAAAGAAGTAAGAGATTTTCTCCTGCCTGTAGAAGAGCTGAAGCTTCTTGATAAGAAAGAGGTGAAGGTTCTCAAGGGACTGGGTATAAACACCCTCCTTGATGCCCTGTTCTACTTTCCCCTGAGGTACGAGGACAGGAGACCCCTCTCTCTGATAAAGCTTGCAAAGATCGGTGAAAAGGTCGTCCTCAAGCTCAGGGTTAAGGAGAGCAGAAGGGTAACAGAAGGTAGGTACACCGCAGAGGTTATATGTACCGACGGCAAGGAGGATCTGAAGCTCTACTTCAGGTACAGAAAGTCCGATTTCATTCATGCCCTCTACAGGAAGGGAAGGGAGGTTGTCCTCTCAGGAAAGCTCAAATCCTTCAGAGGGGAGAAGTACATGGTCCATCCCGAGCTCCTTGAGGAGGATGAGTACGGAAGGATATTTCCGATATACTACATAAGGAGCAAGGGCGAGATAACGAAGATATCCTCAAGGACACGCCACAGAAGGATAACAGCCTCTCTTCGCAAGATAGTTCAGAGAACCGCAAAGTATCTTCCTGAGTACCTTCCCGACCCAATAAGAAGGAAGTACGGCTTCCCAGAGATTGACGAAACCATCCTGAGCCTTCACCTGCCTGAAGGCATAGATATCAAATCACTCAACAGCTTTTCAGACCTCTACCACAGGAGGGCTATCTACGATGACCTTTTCCTCTTTCAGCTCTCCTTACTTCTTAAGAAAAAGGAGTCCGAGCTGGAAAACTCTCCGAGGATAGATGTACCTCTCGACAGGTTCATAGCGGAGTTTGAGAGAAAGCTCAGCTTCCAGCTCACCAACGCCCAGAGGAGAGCTCTGAGGGAGATCCTGATGGACATGAGCAGGGAGCACCCTATGAACAGGCTTCTTCAGGGAGATGTGGGGAGCGGTAAGACCGTGGTTGCTGTGGGAGCAACTCTGGCGGCGGTAAGGAAGGGCTATCAGGTGGCGGTCATGGTCCCAACGGAGATACTTGCCCAGCAACACTATGAGAAGTTCAGGGAGTTCTTCGCTAAGGAGGGTGTAGAGGTCGGGCTACTTACTGGGAGCCTGAAGCCCTCTCAGAAAAGAAGCCTCTACAGACACATAAGGGAGGGGAATATAAAGGTCGTGGTAGGAACCCACGCTCTCATACAGGAGAAGGTTGAGTTTGAAAGGCTCGGACTGGTTATCATAGACGAACAGCACAGGTTCGGTGTCATGCAGAGGAAGCTCCTCCTTGAGAAGGGAAAGGGGTTTTACCCACACTGCCTCGTTATGAGCGCAACCCCCATACCGAGAACCTTAGCCCTTTCAATATACGGAGACCTTGACCTTTCCATAATAGACGAGCTTCCTCCCGGCAGAAAGGAGGTGAGGACCTTTCTCCTTTATGAAAGCGAAAGGGAGAAGCTCCTTGAGAAGGTCAGAGAGGAGATATCCACAGGAAATAAAGTTTACGTTATATACCCGCTCATTGAGGAATCTGAAAAAACGGAGCTTAAAGCTGCCACCGAGGGGTACGAAAGGTGGAAGGAGATGCTCCCTTCAAGCAAGGTCCTGCTACTTCACGGAAGAATGAGCGACATTGAGAAGCAGGAGGTGATGGAGAGGTTCAAGGAGGAGGGGGACGTGCTTGTCTCCACAACGGTGATTGAGGTGGGGATAGACATTCCGGAAGCCACGCTGATGATAGTTGAGGACGCTCACAGGTTCGGCTTGTCCCAGCTCCACCAGTTGAGGGGAAGGGTTGGCAGGTCCGATAGACCTTCCTACTGTTACCTCGTTGTGCCCGACAACCTGAGAAGGAGCGATGCGGAGGCTATAAGGAGACTCAGGGTTCTTGTAAGGACGAACAACGGCTTTGAGGTTGCGGAGATGGATATGAAGCTCAGGGGTCCGGGGGAGCTTCTGGGGATCTCTCAGTCTGGCTACTTCGGTTTTAACATAGCTAACCTCGCCCGAGCTCACGACAGGGCTGTCCTTTTGAATGCGAGGGAGGATGCCCGACAGCTCCTTGAGGAAGACCCCCGCCTTGAGAAACACAGAGAGCTCAGGGAGCTCCTCCTCTACAGATACGGGGATAAGCTTGACCTGAGCTACATAGCCTGAGGCGTTAACCTAACGCCTGCTCTTGGAACCTCAGCCCGCCTTGAAGGGAGGAACGCTCACGTCCTCAAAAAGTGGGTTTACCTCACTGCCCGCAAGGTCCGCAAGCTTTTCGCTCAGCTCCTCAAGAGAGCTCTTTACAAAGCTCTCAAGTACAAAGTCTATCCTGCCCTCCTCATCCACAAGGTATAGTGTGGGAACCACCTGAACATCGTAGGACAAAGATGCCGGATAATCCGGGTAGTCTATTAGCTGGGGGAAAGTAAGCCCGTAGTCCTGAGCAAACCTTCTCGTCTCCTCCTCTCCATCCTGAGATATACCGAGAAATCTCACCGCATGCCCGTAGCTCTCAAAGAGCTTCTGGACAAAGGGGAGAGTGAGCTGGCACGTGGGACAGGTAATCTTGTAAAATACGAGGAGCTTGTAGCCCTTCAGAGCAGAAAGGCTTATCTCATCACCTTCTGGAGACTTCAATACAAAGTTTGGAGCCTTATCGGAAATCTTCAACGGCATGGTTTCCCCTCCTCCTTCAGTATTCTACCAGAGGCTGGGGCATAATAATCGGAATGGGAATACCCGAGGAGCTTCAGGAGGATAGAGAGTTCTTTCTGGGCTACAGAGAGAGGTTTGGAGGGGTATTCCTGGAAAGTCTGAAAGACTCCGGAACAAGCATCCTGAGCAAGGAGAACCTTAAGCCCCTCGTTGACAAGCTCTACGCTATGCTCTTCTCCTTTACAAGGGACCCAGTGGAGGAGCTCGGAGAGCTGTCCTATCAGCTTGCCAAACTCGGGATAAATATAAACACCGCCCTCTCAAAGGCTCTTCTGAAAATGCTCAAGGACTACATAGATTACGTTATAGAGAATGGGCTTCCCCACAGCAGGGTCAAGGACTTGGTCATGCTCATTGACACCTACATCTCCGCTGTGGAGGGAGCTTACGCCAGATACATCGCAGAGCTTCGCAGAAAAGCGCGGGAGGAGAAGGAGAGGGTTGAAGGTGAAAGGCAGATAGCAATTGAGTTCTTTGAGAAGCAGTTTGTCCAGGGAAACGTGGACATTGAGATAATCACCTACTACAAGGAAGTTCCGGTTGTGTGTCGCTCAAGAATCCTCAGTATGCATGAAGAGACCCTTCGGGTAAAGT
>JALSTO010000111.1 GCA_026983685.1 Aquificaceae bacterium
TCCTTGCAAGGGAGGAACCGACTGGCAATTCGGAAAGGGGAAGTTTCAGAAGCCTGCCCTCTGCGGGTATAACGAACCTCTACCTTGAGGGAGGTGACCTTGACCTTGAGGGTCTTTTCTCCCTTGAAGAGGAAGTCTTCTTCGTTCTGGACCTTATGGGGCTTCACACTGTTGACCCAGTTTCGGGAGAGTTCTCCTTGGGTGCTTCGGGAGTCCTCTACAGGAATGGAAAACCTGAGCATGCGGTTAGAGGGGTCACGGTTGCGGGAAATATCCTTGACCTTTGGAATAAAATTATTGCGGTGGGGAGCGATTTAAAGTTCTATGGGAATGTTGGTTCTCCTTCTGTGCTCGTTAAAGACGTAACGGTGGGGGGAAGCTGAGATGAGAAAGACCTTCATAATGCTTCTCTGGCTCTTCCTTCTTCTCTTTGTGCTCTCCTCAATATACATATCCTTCACAGCCTATCTCTACGACAGGGAGACAAAGGTTCTTTCCAACATAAGCGCCTTCTTCATGGGTATAAGAGAGGGGAAGACCAAGGTGGACCTGCCTTACCCAGAGCATACGATAGTTATGTATGCCAAGAGAGCTTCGGGCAAGTTCGTCAGCACGAACGTAGCCTCTCCCATGGAAAGAGCTCAGTACGTTCACATAGTTATGCCCGTAAAGGACGGAACGCTTTATCTCTACGTGAAGAAGGTGAGCATAGCAGAGTATCTGAGCTTCGTCAGCCAGCACAATCTCTACACGGGGCTTCTCGTAGCGAGCCTTCTTCTCTACTTCAGCGTCTTCTACTTTACGCTCAAGGAGTTTGAGGTTGCGGAGCGAGGAGGCTTGACCGAGGAGCTCATGAACAGGCTGAAGGCTCTGAGGCTTACCATGGCTACCCTGAAGGTTATACCTGAGGAAAGTGTTGATGAGATGAAGAAGCTGGTTGATAGTATCCTTAAGCATAGATTGAGTAAGAGGTGAGGTGTGGGGAAATGAAGGTGCTGATTGTTTCCTTTGACAAGACGCTTACGGAAGACCTAAAAAAGGCTCTGTCAGACCAGGACGTCTATGTCGCTAAGAACAGCGAAGAAGCTATTAAGATGATACCTTCCGACGTTGAAGGTGTTATATACGATGCCATCTCAGGAGCTATATCGGAGGAGGATATAAACGCGCTCTACACAAAAAAGTTCAGCAACGCCAGGTACGTGATACTCTACGACGAGCTCTTCCCGGTGGATGAGAATAACATAGTTGTGCCCCAGAAGCTCCTCGTTCCGAGAGATGAGGATCCCAGAGAGATAGCTAAGAAGCTCCTTGAGTTTCCACAGGAAGCGGTTGCTCCTACAGAGGAGATTGAGACTCCACCCCAGCAGCCCGTGGAAGAGATAGTCCAAGAGATAGGGGAGGAGATCCCTGAGATTGAGATAGAGCCCACCAGCCTTGCTGCCTCGGAAGAGACCCTTGAGGAACTCTCGGAGGAGGTGGAAGAAGCACTTCAAGAGGTGGAAGCTTATCAGGAAGAACCTCAAGAGGTGCAGGAGGAGGTAAAAGAGGTAGCGGAGGAGAAAGCTCCGGCGGGTGTCAAACCCGGGAAGATACTCATAGTCTCCTTTGACCAGACCCTTATAGATTCCCTGAAAGCTACCTTTGGGCAGAAGTATGAGGTTGAAAACGTAAAGACGGTCAAGCAGGCTAAGGAGAGAGGTAAAGATGCGGCTCTGGTTGTGTTTGACGCTATATCGGGTGTCATAGCTGAGAAAGGGCTTACCGAGCTTGCGGGCGATGAAGCTATGTCTCAGAAGGCTTACGTTATACTTGTTGATGACCTTTTCCCGATAAACGTTGATAGCATACCCCTTGAAAAGAAGGTGTCTGTCTCCAGAGATACGGACCCAGACAGGCTGAAGGAGATAATTGAGGAACAGCTTTCCGCTGTGCCCCAGGTAGAGGAAGAGGTTCAGGTGCAGGAACTTCCTCAGGAAGAGGAAGTTGAGGAGGTTCAAGAGGTAGAAGAGCAACCGATAGAAGAGCTTGCCCAAGAACTTGCCCAGAATATTGAAGAGATGGAAGTTCAGCCTCAGGAAGAGGTGATTGAAGAGGCTCTTCCCCAGGAAGAGGAGATACCAGCCCTTGAAGCTCTCGGAAAGCTTATAGAGGGTGAATCTCAGGAGGTTGAAGAGGAGACAGCTGTTGAGGAGGAAGCTGTTGAAGAAGTCCCGCAGGAGGCGGAGTTTGAGAAGGCTGAAGTGCCGGCTCAGCCACAGGCTGTTTCTATATCGGGGGAAGATATAAACAGGATCGTTGAGTCTGCAATAGCTAAGGCGCTTTCTGAGGACAGGATAAAGGAGGCTGTCTCAAAGGCTTTAGAAGAGAGAGCCTTTGATATAAGGGATATGGTGGCTGATATTGTCAGAAGGGAGGTGGAGAAGATCTTTGAGGAGCTTGATATAAGGAACCTTATAAGGCAGGCGACCTATCAGGCTCTAAAGGAGAGACTTGAGGAGCTCATAACTTAGCCAAAGACCTTCTGATATATGTAATCCCTGTATTTGAGAAAGTCCCAAGGATCAAATATCTTCTCTATCTCCTCTTCCTTAAGATACTTCCTGACTTCTTCATCCTTCAGAAGGACCTCTTTGAAGCTCCTGTCGGTGTTCCAGCTCTCCATCGCACATCTCTGGACAACGTCGTAGGCTCTGTCCCTCGTCATGCCTTTCTCTGTGAGGGCAACGAGCACCCTTGAGGAAAAGTAAAGTCCTTTGGAAAGCTCCATATTCTTAAGCATCCTCTCCCTGTTTACCACGAGACCCCTGAGTATATCTTTGAAGAGGGACAGGATATAGTCAAGGGCTATACTCGTGTCGGGCAGTATGACCCTTTCCACGGAAGAGTGGGATATGTCCCTCTCGTGCCAGAGGACTATGTTCTCAAGGGCGGGGATCAGATTTGAGCGTATCAGACGGGCAAGTCCGCATATCCTCTCTGAGTGAATGGGGTTCTTCTTATGGGGCATAGCGGAAGACCCTCTCTGCCCTTTGGTAAAGGGCTCCTGAACCTCAAGAACCTCAGTCCTCTGAAGGTGTCTTATCTCCGTGGCAAACTTGTCAAGAGAGGAGGCTGTTATAGCCATTGCGGACATGAACTCCGCGTGCCTGTCCCTGTGAACTATCTGGGTTGAAGCGGGTTCAATCTTCAGACCCAGCTCCGATAGGGCTATCCTCTCAACCTCCGGAGGCACGTTGGAGTAAGTTCCTACAGCCCCCGATATCTTCCCG
>JALSTO010000112.1 GCA_026983685.1 Aquificaceae bacterium
TCGCCATGCAGGTTGTCTCCGGAAACAGGAGGTTCCTATCACTGCTCATGGATTACGGAGATTCGGTTATGGTGAGGGTTCTCGCCCGCCTTGAAGAGCTCGTAAGGGTAAGCCTGAAGGTAAGAGAGCTCCTTCAGGAGCTTGACACACATGAGGACTCCTGGATAAGACCTCCCGTGGATATAGAAAGAATGTCCGGTAAGGGTGTGGGCGTGATTGAGGCAGCCCGTGGAACGCTCATACACGAGGTGGAGCTCCTTGAGGGCAGGGTCAGGAGGTACAACATAATAACTCCCACCGTCTGGAACCTCGGACCGAGGGACAGAGACAACTTAGGGGTTGCGGAGAAGGCGCTGATAGGTCTGGACTCTCCGCTTAAGGCTGAGATAGTTCTCAGGAGCTTTGATGTCTGTTCCGTATGCACAGCTCACTGAGACCTTGCGAGCTTCTTCCTTTTCTCCTTCACAAACTCCCTGACCCCTTCTAAATTCCTCGTGTTGAGGACGAGCTCTGGAACAGCCCATCCCCTCCTCGCTATACCGACGCCTATCCTTATGTAGGGTAGATGGGCTACCGAGTGGGCGTCGGTGACGACAGCTATCGTAACACCAGCTTCCATGCATCTCCTTATGTTTTCGGGGGAGAGATCTACCCTGAAGGTGTTCACCTCCAGGGCTGTGCCTGTTTCCTTCGCAAGCTCAATGACCTTGTCCATGTCAAGGGGATAGCCTTCCCTCTGCCCGTAAGCCTTCCCGGTGGGATGTCCTATTAGGTTCACGTAGGGGTTCTCCATAGCCTTCAGTATCCTGTAGGTGTTATCCTGATTGAACCTTGAGTGAATAGATGCCACCACAAAGTCAAAGCCTTCAAGGAGTGAGTCAGGGAGGTCAAGGCTCCCGTCGGGGAGTATATCAACCTCACAGCCCTTGAGTATGTAAAAACCCTTCGGGTTGTATATCTCGTTCAGCTTCTCTATAAGCTTCCACTGCTTCTCGTACCTCTCAGGGGTGAGCCCGTTGGCTACCCTTGCACTCTGAGAGTGATCGCCTATGACTATGTACTCATGACCCATCCTGTAGGCAGTATCTACTACCTCCTCCACGGGATTTATCCCGTCACTCCAGCTTGTGTGCATGTGAAAGTCGCCCTTTATCTCGTCATACTCAACGAGTCTGGGAAGTTTTCCTTCAAGGGCAAGCTCTATCTCTCCCCAGTTCTCCCTTATCTCCGGAGGTATCCACTGCATACCCACAAGTCTGTAAACTTCCTCCTCCTTCTCTCCTCCGAGCCACTCGTCGTTATCAGCCCTGAAGACCCCGTACTCGTTCACCTTCAGCCCTTTCTCCTTGGCTATGTCCCTCACCCTTATGTTGTGCTCCTTTGAACCTGTAAAGTACTGGAGGGCGGAACCCCAGCTCTTTGGCTCAACCGTTCTGAGGTCAACCTGCCTTCCGTTCTTAAGGACTATGCTTGACTTTGTCTCTCCCTTCGCAAGGACCTTGTTCAGCTCGGGATACTTGGCGAAGTGCTCGTGTATCTTTCTCCAGTCCTTCCTGTCCGCTGTAACGAGTATGTCTATATCGCCTATCGTTTCCTTCATCCTCCTCAGACTTCCAGCTATGGATATATCCTTTATGCTCTTCTCCTTCCTCATGTACTCAACCACATCTTGAGCCATGGTGTAAGCCTCTACGAGAGGTATCCTCTCCTGAGCGCTCTGCCATAGCTCTATACCCTTGAGTATGTTCTCAACCTTCTTGGGACCAAAGCCCGGGAGCTTTGCAAGGGAGCCATCCTTGAGAACCCTCAGGAAGTCCTCCTTCGTCCTGACACCGAGCTTGTCGTAGGCTATTCTCAAGGTCTTCGGACCGATACCCGGGACGTCCATAAGCTCAAGGAGGTCTTCGGGCACCCTTCTACGCAGGTCTTCGTACTTCTTAACCGTTCCGGTGTTGAGGAACTCCTCAATCTTTAGTACAGTGGAAGAGCCTATACCGGGGAGTCTGGATAGCTTCCCCTCCCTGTGGAGCTCCTCTATATCCTCGGGTAGCTCCGATATAAGGTTTGCAGCCCTTCGGTAGCTCCCTATCCTGTAGGGGTTGTCTCCGAGGAACTCAAGGATATCCGCTATCTTCTCAAATATCTCCGAGAGCTTCTTGTTCTTCTTGAGCATAACTATTTAAATTTAATCCTTTTATGAAGGGCAAAGGAAAATTAAGGTATATCATAATATTCTTAATTTCCTAAGGAGGTTTGGAATGGAAACGGACCTCGTGATAATAGGTGCGGGAAGCGGAGGATACGAAGCGGGTATATACGCCTACCGCAGAGGAATGAGAACAGTCCTCGTTGAGCTATCACCCGATACGGTTGGAGGGAACTGCCTGAACAGAGGTTGCATACCTTCCAAGTATATGAGGCACGGAGCCCATCTCATTGACAGGATGGAGATATCCCGCAGGTGGGGAATAGCCGTAAAGGGATATGAGATTGATTACAAGAGCCTTATGGAAGGCAGAGATGATGTTGTAGTGACGATAAGGGAGAACTTCAAGAAGTTTGCCCAACAGATAAACCTCCCGATAATCTACGGAAGGGGAGTTATAAAGGACCCCAACACCGTCTTCGTTGAGGGTGCGGAGGAGACGATAAGGACAAAGTATATACTTGTTGCCACCGGTTCAAGACCAGTAGGTATCGGGAATCTCATCCCTGATGGGAGATACGTTGTGGACACGGATCAGATATGGGATATAGACTTCGTCCCGAAGAGGCTCGTGATAGTCGGTGGAGGTGCTGTGGGTGTGGAGTTTGCCTACATATTCAAGAAGTATGGCTCTCAGGTGACACTCCTTGAACTCCAGAGGAGGCTCCTTCCCAGCGACGACATACCCGAGGACTCGGGAAGGTATCTGGGCAGGAAGCTGAAACAGCTCGGAGTAGATATAAGAACCAAGACCACCGTTGAGGATTGGGAAAAGACTCCTGAAGGCGTGAAGGTGAAGCTTACAGATGGAGAGGAGCTTGAGGCTGACTTCATACTCTTAGCTATAGGGAGAAAGCCCAACACCACGGGCTTTGGTCTTGAGGAGGTCGGTGTTGAGCTTGATGAGAAGGGGTTTGTCAAGGTAAACGAGTTCTCCCAGACGAGCGTTCCAAACATATACGCCTGCGGTGATATAACCTCTCCCCTTATGCTTGCCCACAAGGCAATGTACGAGGGAAAGATTGCGGTAAACCACATGCTCGGCGGAAGAGACTGGAAGA
>JALSTO010000113.1 GCA_026983685.1 Aquificaceae bacterium
TTCCTTTCTTGTAAGCTATAACTCCCATGTAATAAAGGGCTACGCTTCTGTATCTGTCCGTAGGTGAGAGATGCCTCCTGAATATCTCCTCAGCCTCAGCGAGCCTGTCCTCTTTCAGAAGGACTATAGCCCTGCGGAGCTCTGTGCTATCCCTGTAATCTTCATCTATCTTACCGATGGCGAAGCTCTCTACATAGGAGCAATAGTCTTTAAACACGACCCCCTCACAGCTCGGCGACTTCACCTTACCGGAGGTCCTGATCTCATAAACTACCCTCCAGAGCTCTGGACTCTCTGCATTTACGGGCTCACCCCTGAGCTTGAAGCTAACCCCGTAGAAGGCTTCACAGGAAGCCTGTTTATACTGGTGCTGGGCGTTGCAGGAACTCCTGAGGAACTTCTCAGCGGATTCAAGTTTGCCTTCCTTTGAGTATATGAGACCGAGCACATACTCAGCCATCGGGCTGAAAGCTGAGCTCTGGACCGTGAGGACGTCAAGCATCTTACTCTCAGCCTTCTTGAGCTCCCCCTTCAGGTAATACTTCACACCCGCCCTATAGTAAGACCTGTCCTTAGGTCCCCCACAGCCTCCCCCTTCCTCTGGGACTTCTATCTTAGCTTCCTCAATCCTGAGCGGGGGTTCAATGAGCCTGCCCGATAGGTCAAGGTAAGAGAGGGAGGGTTTTAGCTCTATTCTGTCTGGGGGAAGAAGTTTGGGTTTTTCCTCCAGAACCCTCCCGATCACCTTTACCTTAAGGCTTATACTCTCGCTGAGAGGCTGTCCGAAGGTCAGAGCTGTAAGTATCAGAAGGCTAAAGAGCCCTATGAGCTTCAACATACAACTCCCCCAGATGGCAGGTTATGTTCAGCTTTTGAAGGACGTTCCTCTCTTCCTCCATGAGGACCACGGAGTAGGAGGCGTTGTCACAACCAAAACTCCAGAACTTGTTCAGATCTACCTCCAAGAGGGCGCAGTACATACACCTTATAGGTACTGTGTGGGAGACAACCGCAACGGTCTCCTCCCTGTGCTTCTCCTTTATATCCCCAAGGAAGTCCTTTACCCTTTCGTAAACGTCCTGGAGGCTCTCACCGCCCTCAAACTTTACCTTGTGGGGTTCCTCTACCCACAGGCGGAACTCCTCTGGGAATCTTTCCTTCACCTCCTCAACGAGCATGCCAGACCAGTTTCCGTGGTCTATCTCTATGACCCTTTCCTCCTCTTGAAGCGGAACCCTCAGCTTCTGAGCTATTATCTTTGCGGTCTCGTAGGTCCTCTTGAGAGGAGAGGTGTATATGCGGGATATACTCTCCTTCTTGAGCTCTGAAGCGAGAGCCTCAGCCTGAAGCCTTCCTCTCTGGGTCAGGTCCGGGTCAAGGAGCCCCTGATAGCGACCTATCGGATTCCATTGGCTTTCCGCATGTCTGACAACCACAAGCTTTAGCATCTGTAGGCTTCATATTTTATCACAGGGTAAATTTCACTCCCTTTGGTGGGCGGGAAGAGATACTATTTAAACACTATGAATAGAAGGGAGGTGTTGAAGCTTGCAGCCTTACTTCCTGTAGCAGGACTCCAGAGTAGAGACTTAGCCTCAAGGGAGGTGCTCCTCCTTGAGACAGTCGTTGCGGGTTTTCAGTACTACGAAGGTCCCCGTGTCTGGAACAGGATGAAAGAGGGAGACCAGCTGGAGCTGAAAAGGGAAGAGGATAATCCCTATGACCACAGAGCGGTGGAGGTGTATTGGAAAGGTAGGAAGCTGGGCTATATACCGAGGGTGGACAACAGCGCTGTCTCCCAGCTCCTTGATAGGGGAAATACCCTCGTAGCGGTTATTGATAAACTAAAAAACTCACCCAATCCCTGGGAGAGGGTCAGGCTGAAGATATACATAGTGCTTTAAGCTACCTGTCCCATTTTCCTCGCTATCTCTTTGAGCCTCGCTATCCTCTTCTCCGTTGAAGGGTGAGTTGAGAACAGCTCCCAGAGACTCTCTCCCTTCAGAGGGTTCTCAATAAAGAGATGGGCTGTACCTTCGTTCACCCTTGCGGGCACCTGAGTTACATAATCGTGGATCTTCTGAAGAGCCCTCGCCAGTGAGAGGGGACATCCGCAGATGTAAGCCCCTGTTTCGTCCGCAAGGTACTCCCTTGACCTTGATATAGCCATCTGTATTATCGCCGCTATTATGGGCGTGATGATTATCAGGAGTATGCTCCCCACGAGGGAGAGAGGGTTGTTGTCCTCCTCGTCCCTTCCCCATCCGAATATGAGAGCCCACTGGAGCCAGTGAACGATCATTGATATTGCACCGGCGATTGTCGCAGCTATTGAGGCTATGAGCACGTCCCTGTTCTTTATGTGGGCAATCTCGTGGGCTAACACTCCCTTTAGCTCCTCCTCATCAAGTATCTCAAGGATACCCCTCGTCACCGCCACAACCGCATGTCCTGGACCTCTGCCGGTGGCAAAGGCATTGGGCTGTTCCATAGGAACGAGATATATGGGGGGCTTTGGTATGTTAGCCCTCCTTGAGAGCTCCTCAACTATGCGGTGAAGCCAGGGAGCCTCCTCGTAGCTTATCTCTTTTGCTCCGTACATGGAAAGAACTATCTTGTCGGAGAACCAGTAGGACATAAAGTTCATCACAGCCGCTATCAGAAAGGCTATAACGACTCCCGTCTGTCCTCCTATCAAGTGTCCTATGAAGAGCAGTATCCCTGTCAGCAGACCGAGAAGGACAGCGGTCCTCAGCATATAACCCATGCCTTCACCTCCAGTGGGGTTGTAAATCTTTCTTCGGGCATATATATTTATCCTTAGCTTCCTAAGAAGTCAAGAGGAATGACAAGCAAGATAGCTTTAGAAGAGAGGATTGATTTAGAGAGATACGATGAGCGGTTCTACGCTATAGTAGGGAGGGCGGACGAGAACGTAAGGTACTTTACTAAGCTCTTTGACGTTCGTATAATCCCCCGGGGAACCGAGCTGATAGTCAAGGGTGAGGACGAAAAGGTAAGAAAGTTCCTCGCCTTCCTGAGGGCTGTTATGCTCAGGCTTGAAAAGGAAAAGCTCACAGCACGAGAGGTTAGGGAGTATGCCAAGAGCTTCCTTGAAGAGGCTGAAGGACACAGGGGGCTTCCGGAAGAGGAGGAAGAGATAATACTCGTTACCCACCGCAGAAGGGCTATAGTCCCAAAGACGGATACCCAGAGAAGCTACGTAAGAACGATAAAGGAGAACGACGTCACCTTCGGTGTTGGT
>JALSTO010000114.1 GCA_026983685.1 Aquificaceae bacterium
CCCTCTGCTCTCTCCACTTCTGAGGTCTTAGGGTTGTAGCCCTGAAGGGAAGATAGAGGGAGTCGGAGTAAACCCTGTCGGTTAACCTGTAAGCGGAGGAGAGGTCTCTCAGGTCCGTGTGGCGATCAAGGAAGACAAAGGGCTTTCCCTTCCTCTTTTTTATCCAATCAAGGACGCCTTCCGCGTTTATCTCGGTAAAGGTTTCTCCCTCTTTCAGAAGAGCTTGCCTTACCCTCAGGGGGTTCCTTGTAGCCTCCTGAATCAGTGCTAACCCCTTGGTACAGAAGCTCCCCATACCGTTAGGGTCGTGGGGATGTCCGTAGAGGTCTGTCAGCTCACTTCCTTTAAGATAGGCTATGTAGCCACAGGCACATCCACACCCGGCGCACACTCCGCACTTTACACGGTCATGCTCCTTGGCGGTCAGGGGAATGTTGGTTGGCTTGAGGCTCACTTCTTGAAGACCTCTTCCTTTATCTCCTCTTCCCTTCCGAAGACCCCCATTACGTGGTAGCCGTTGTCCACGTGGACCACTTCGCCCGTTATCCCTCTTGACCATTCACTGCAGAGGAACACCGCCGTATCACCCACATCCTCTATGGTTATAGCCCTGCCAAAGGGATTCACCTTTGTGGTGTGCTCCATGAGAAGGTGGAAGCCAGTTATGCTGTATGCGGCGAGGGTCTTGACGGGTCCTGCGGATATGGCGTTTATCCTGTGTCCCTTCTTTGCTATATCGTAGGCTAAGTACCTCACAGTGCTCTCAAGGGCAGCCTTGGCGATCCCCATGACGTTGTAGTGGGGAACAACCTTCTCCGCCCCGTAGTATGAGAGAGTCAACACGGCGCCGTTCCTTCCCTCCATGAGAGGGAGAAGCTCTCTTGTCATGGCTATGAGCGAGTAAACGGATATGTCCATCGCTATCTTAAAACCTTCCCTGCTCGTATCTATAACCCCGCCCTTGAACTCCTCCTTGGGTGCATAGGCTATGGAGTGGATCAATATGTCCAGACCTCCCCAGCTCTCCTTGAGGAAGTCCCTGAGCCTGATGATATCTTCATCAAGAGAGACATCGCACTTGAAGGTCAGCTCGCTCCCGAACTCCTTCGCTATCTCCTCAACCCTCTTCTTCAGCTTGTCGTTGGCGTAGGTGAAGGCGAGCTGGGCTCCTTCCCTGTGGAAGGACTTGGCTATACCGTAAGCGATGCTTCTCTCGTTGGCTATTCCCGTTATAAGCGCCTTCTTCCCCGAAAGAAGTCCCATTTAATACCTCCCGGTGGATTTTTATGAAAGGATCAGGACTGTCCGAGTATCTGGAGAGCCTCCTCCACACTGCCACCCTCGTGGACTATCTTAGCCATAGCTCTGACCATAAGTGCGGGGTCCTTCGCCTGAAAGATATTCCTTCCTATGGAAAGCCCAGAGGCTCCAGCCTTTATGGCTCCGTAAACCATCTCAAGCACGTCCCTTTCTGACTTCATCTTGGGTCCGCCCGCTATCACAACGGGAATCGGAGAGCCCTCGGTAGCGAGTTTGAAGCTCTCGGGGTCTCCTGTATAAGGAACCTTGACTATGTCAGCTCCCAGCTCAGCGCCTATCCTCGCACAGTGGGCTACCACCTTGGGGTCGTACTGATTTTCAATTTTTGGACCCCTTCCGTAAACCATCGCCAGAAGGGGCATCTGCCACTCTTCACAGGCTCTTGATATCAGTCCGAAGTCCCTGAGCATCTCCCTCTCCATATCCGCACCTATGTTGACGTGTATGGAAACCGCATCCGCCCCGAGCCTTATAGCTTCCTCAACTGTGCAGACGAGGACCTTATCGTTCTTTGATGGGGAGAGGTCCGTTGAGGCTGAAAGGTGGACTATAAGCCCTATATCCCTGCCTCCTCCCCTGTGTCCCGCCCTTACCATACCTTTGTGGAGAACCACAGCGTTCGCACCGCCTTCCGCAACCCTGTCAACCGCAAACTTTATATCCTTTATCCCTTCTATAGGACCAGAGCTGACCCCGTGGTCCATCGGGACTATTATCGTTCTCTTGGTAGTCCTGTTCACTATCCTCTCAAGCCTTACCATCTTCCCAATACCCATAGGTTCAACCTCCTTGGAACCTGAAGGTTATCTCTCCCACCTGCACCTCTTCATCCCTTACCTTCTCAAACCTTATTCCCCTAACATAGGAGAGCAAAGTACTATCTATATTAACATTTCCACTCCTCTGGAGGAGGATGGCTTTAATGACTCTTCCGTCGGGGGAGACCCATATCCTCACCCTCACCGCACCGGGAAACTCGGAGGCTATCAGCTCCGGGACAGGAGGTGTGTAAACTATATCCCTCGTCCCTCCCTTTATCTTTACCTCTCCCTTTGTCAGCACCGCGGATAAAACACCTACCTCCTTCTTACTCTCTTTTTTCTTCTTCTTCAGCCTGCTCTCTATCTTCTTCTGGAGCTCCGCCAGGACTGAGACATCCTCTTCTTCCTGAACGGGGACCTTCACGTCTCCCTTCTTGTGGGCTTTAGATACCGTAGCTCCCGCCCTTCTCTTCTTTGCAGAACCCTTAATTGTCCGCCCTACGGTTTTCTTTGCTACCGACCTTGCCTTAACGATTGAGCGTTTCTTCTTGGGCTTCTTTACAACGATCTCTTTTATCTCAACCCTGAGAGGGTATATCTCGGGGACTTCCCTTACCTTAACTATAAAGACTGTGCTCAGGAAGGAAAGGAGCACAAGGTTTATAAGCGCTGATATTATCCAGTAGAGGAACTCTTCCGCTATACTTTTCAGCATCTTTTCCCAATAGTATAATCCTGAAGGTATGAGGTTTGCTATCCTCGGCGGGGGTAGATGGGGCACAGCTTTAGGCTCGCTTCTATCTAAGAAGGGCGAAGAAGTCCTCATATACGATAGGAATGAGGAGGTTGTCTCTACTATAAACAGGGGTCTTCATCCCTACATTGAAGGCATCAAGCTCGTGGGCAATATAAGGGCTACGGTTAGCCTTGAGGAAGTGGAGGGCTATGAGAACCTTATCTGCGCCCTCCCCACACAGGTCGTCCGCTCCGTTTTCTCCTCAATAAATCTAAAGGGAAAGAGGATTATAAACGCCTCCAAAGGGATTGAGCTTAAAAGCCTCAAGAGGGTGAGCGAGGTTCTCAGGGAGATTGAGCCTGAGGTAGAGGTCTTTGCCCTCTCGGGTCCCTCCTTTGCTGAGGAGGTGTCAAAAGGTCTTCCAACTGCGGTGGTCCTCGCCTACG
>JALSTO010000115.1 GCA_026983685.1 Aquificaceae bacterium
GGCTCTCCCAGAACCTTGAGAGGTTGTAACCTTTCTTGTAGAGCTCATTCAAAAACCTTATAGCCTCATCAATCTTGGACTGAACAAGGAGCCTCAAGAAATCCCTCACCTTGCCCGGGCTGAGCACTCCTATGAATTTCTCAACGACCTCGGAGGTTATCCTTCCATCACCAAAGATGCTTGCCTGGTCAAGGAGGGAGGCTGCGTCCCTCATACAACCTTCTGAGAGAATGGCTATGTTCCTGAGAGCCTCCTCCTCAAAATCAATTCCCTCCGAGGAGCATATGCCCTTTAGGTAATCAACAACCTCATCGGTGCTCACACTGCTAAAGAGTAGCCTCTGACAGCGGGACAGGATCGTGGGGGGTATCTTCTCGTACTCGGTTGTACACAGGATAAACAGGGTTCGGGGTGGGGGTTCCTCAAGGGTCTTGAGAAGAGCATTGAACGCCTCCCTGGTAAGCATGTGGGCTTCATCTATTATGTAAACCTTAAACTTTCCCTTTATGGGCGTATAGGAAACAGCCTCCCTTATAGCCCTGATATCATCTATCCCCCTGTTAGAAGCAGCGTCCATCTCAACGAGGTCCGGGAAGTGCCCTCTATCTATCTCCTTGCAGTTTTCGCATTCACCGCATGGTTCCCCTTCCGAGGGTTTGAGACAGTTGAGGGCTTTAGCCAGTATTCTGGCGAGGGTAGTCTTTCCGACACCCCTCGGACCAGCAAAGAGGTAAGCGTTGGCGAGACGCCCCTCCTTTACAGCGTTTCTCAACACCTTTACAGGAACTTCCTGACCGATGACCTCTCTGAAGAACCTCGGTCTGTATTTCCTCGCAAAGGGAATGTACATAGCAATATTTTACCCCGCACCCGAGACGGCGGGCTTACCCTTGCTCCCTTTCGGGCCTGGGGGATTCACCCTGTCCCGTTGCGGGGCTTCTTATAATATAGCTCAGCAGGGACATTCTTTCACGCCCAGCTTTCTGTAGAGGGAAACGACTGGGCACCAGTTGGTAAAGGCGGACTGTATCTGGTTGAGAGCCATAAAGATGAGAAAGGTTTTCCAGAACCAGTGGACGTTTGCATCTGCAATGCCCAAGAAGAAGACTATGAGAAGCATTACACCAGAAGTCAGCCTGAGAAGCCTGTCCATGCTCATCACGTACCTCCTTTATAAGGATTTTAGAATATTCTAATATTCTTAATTAACTTTGCAAGTCCCCCCTCCAGAAGCTATATTTATAGGAAGTAAATACGAAGGGAAGTGAGCCATGACTGTCCTCAACCTTAAGGAGATCTTTGAAAGAGCAGACTCTTTTGAGAGCAGGTACCTTATAGGTCCCGAGTCGCTGTCCTTCCCCGCGGACTTAGGAGACCTGAAAGAACCCGTTGAGGTGTATGTGCGCATAGTAAAGGATAACAAGGACTACAGGGTATTTCTCAACATAGTGGGAAGTGTGGAGCTTGAGTGCAGTAGGTGTCTGGAGGTCTTTTCCAAAGATATATCTCAGGAAAAGGAGAAGCACCTCTCCTACTACCCGAGGGAGGAGCACGTTGCCTTAGCACCGGAGGACCTTGAGGTGTCCTTTATGGAGGAGCCGGACCTTCTCAACCTTGAGGACCTCGTCAGGGAAGAGATAATACTCAGCATACCTATGAAGCCCCTTTGTAGTCCTGATTGTACGGGTTTGCATCACCAGGCTCTCCTCTTTGAGGAGGAAAAGGGCGCACCCCACGATCCCAGATTTGCTATACTAAGAAATCTGCTTGCCAGATAGGAGGTTGGATAGATATGGCAGTCCCCAAGGCTAAGACTTCAAAGTGGAGAAGAAACCAGAGAAGGGCTCAGAACTTCTTCAACAAGTTCAGAAGGAGCATGCCTTCCTTGAGCGAGTGTCCGAGCTGTGGTGAAAGGATACTTCCCCATAGGGTATGTCCCTACTGCGGACATTACAAGGGGAAGGAAGTCATCACAGTTGAGTAATGGAACGCTACGGATTCGCCTTAGATTGCAACGGAGGGGATTATGCGCCCTTAGAGATAGTCAGGGGTGGCATATTAGGAGCGAGAGACTTTGGCTACAAGATATACTTGGTCGGGGACGGAGCTAAGATAGAGAAGATCCTTGAAAAGGCTGGAGAGAAAGGAAACCCCTTCCTTGAAGTCGTTGACGCTCCTGAGAATGTGAGTATGCACGAACCTCCCTCAAGCGTCCTCAAGAAGAAGAGATCTTCCCTATACGTTGGAGCAAAGCTCGTAAGGGAGGGGAAGGCTGAAGGACTTATATCCGCAGGAAACACAGGAGCGGTCCTTGCGGTAGGTAAGTTTATAGTCGGTGCGGAGGAGGAGGTTGAGAGACCAGCAATAGGGGTTGCCCTTCCCAACCCCAAGGGAAAGACGGTTCTAATAGATGTTGGTGCAAACGTTGACTCAAAACCAAGACACCTCGTTCAGTTTGCGGTAATAGGTCACACCTACGCTCAGGAGATACTCGGTATTGAGAACCCGAGGGTTGGGCTTCTGAGCATAGGAGAGGAGGAGGGAAAGGGCAACGAGCTCGTCAAGGAAACTTACCCGCTCATGAAGCAGACCAAGCTGAACTTCCTCGGGAATGCGGAGGGAAGGGACATATACGCCGGAACCTTTGATGTGATAGTGTGCGACGGCTTCGTGGGGAATATAATACTCAAGGCGAGCGAAAGCCTCGGTTTTGCGGTCGTCCAGATGATAAAGGACGAGATAAAGAAGAGCCTTCTGGCAAAGCTCGGAGCCTTCCTCCTACTGCCCGCCCTCAACAGGTTCAAGAAGAAGGCGGACTTTACAGAGTATGGGGGGATACCCCTACTCGGAGCCAAGAAACCCGTGATAATAACCCATGGGAAGGCTAACGCCAAGGCTATAAAGAACGCCATAAAGGTTGCGGGCGAGTTCCTCTCCCACGACTTTAACAGAAAGCTCGTCCAGAACATAAGGGAGCTTATACCAGAAGAGGTGAAGGTTTAGATGGGCACGAGGATAGCAGGAACGGGAACTTACCTGCCCAGGAGCGTTTTAACAAACCACGACCTTGAGAAGCTCGTTGACACATCCGATGAGTGGATAACTACGAGAACGGGTATAAAGGAGAGGAGGATAGCGAAGGAAGAGAGTGTGGTTGATATGGCAAAGGAGGCATCCCTCTCTGCCCTCGGAAGGGCAGGGCTCAGCCCGAAGGATATAGATGTTGTTATA
>JALSTO010000116.1 GCA_026983685.1 Aquificaceae bacterium
GGAAGGGGCTATCACTTAAGCAGTGCTTCCTCCAGCTTCTCCTTCTTCTTTACAGGCTTGATGTAAGGTTTGTCGCTCCTTACCCTTATCTCAACGAGGTCAACATCCTTCAGGGTTCCCTTTATGAGCTCCTCCGCTAAGAGGTCCTCAACGTGTTTCTGGAGAGCCCTCTTGAGGCTCCTCGCTCCAAACTCAGGCTTGTACTCTCTCTTTATTATCCAATCCGTAAAGCTCTTGTGGAGCTTCACCTTTATCTCCCACTCCGCAAGCTTCTCGTTGACCTCCTTAACTTGAAGCTCAAGTATCTTCTCAACATCCTTCTTCTCAAGAGGTCTGTAGACTATCACCTCGTCAAGCCTGTTGAGGAACTCGGGGTTGAAGGTTCTCTTGACCTGGTCCATAACGTTCTTTCTCATCTGCTCAAAGTCAATCATTCCGAACTTCTTCTCAAAGCCCATAGTCCCGCCCTGGACTATCATCCTCGCCCCGAGGTTTGAGGTCATGATTATTATGGTGTTGGAGAAGTCTATCGTTCTTCCCAGTCCATCCGTTAGCCTTCCGTCGTCAAATATCTGCAGGAAGACGTTGAACACATCGGGGTGAGCCTTCTCTATTTCGTCAAAGAGGAGAACCGAATAAGGTCTTCTCCTTACCTTCTCGGTCAGCTGTCCCCCCTCTTCGTATCCAACGTAGCCGGGAGGTGCACCTATTAGCCTTGAGACGGTGTGCTTCTCCATGTATTCAGACATATCAAACCTTATGAGGGCTTCCTCGGTTCCGAAGAGGTATTCCGCAAGAGCCTTTGCGGTCTCGGTCTTACCCACACCGGTGGGTCCGAGGAACAGGAAGACACCTATGGGTCTGTGCTTGCCCTTGAGTCCTACCCTTGACCTCCTTATTGCCTTGGCTATAGCCTTTATGGCTTCGTCCTGACCGACAACACGTTTTTTAAGCTCTTCCTCAATGTGAAGGAGTTTCTCCATGTCGCTCTCGTGGACTCTCCTGACGGGTATTCCCGTCCACCTTGCCACTACCTCCGCTACATCCTCAGGCGTGACCTTTGGTCTGTCCTTCTCCATCTCCTGCTTCCACTTAGCCTTGAGGTTCTCAAACTTAGCTCTCAGTCTTAGCTCTTCGTCCCTTATGTTCGCAGCCTTCTCGTAGTCCTGCTCGTTCGCCGCCTCTTCCTTCTGCCTCTCAAGCTCCTTTATCTGCTCCTCAAGCTCTTTGAGTTCTGGTGGCAGGTCCATAGCCTTGAGCTTGACCAGTGCTCCCGCCTCGTCCACAACGTCAATAGCTTTATCGGGAAGGTTCCTGTCGGTTATATACTTGACTGATAGAGATACAGCCTTCTCAAGGGATTCGGGGGTGTACTCAACACCGTGGAACTCCTCAAACTTCTTCTTGAGCCCGTAGAGTATCTGAATTGTATCTTCCTCCGACGGCGGGTCAACGAGAACGGGCTGGAACCTCCTCTCAAGGGCTCCGTCCTTCTCTATGTACTTCCTGTATTCGTCAAGGGTGGTCGCACCTATTACCTGTATCTCTCCCCTTGCGAGGGCAGGCTTTAGCATGTTGGAGGCATCTATGGAGCCTTCAGCGGAACCCGCACCCACGAGGGTGTGTATCTCGTCAATGAAGAGTATCACGTTGGGAGCCTTCTCAAGCTCTTTTAGTATGTTCTTCAGCCTCTCCTCAAACTGACCCCTGTACTTTGTTCCCGCAACCAGCGCTGCGAGGTCAAGGGCTACAACCCTCTTGTTAAGGAGCGGTTCGGGAACCTCCTTGTTGGCTATCCTCTGGGCGAGCCCCTCAACTATGGCGGTCTTACCCACGCCGGGGTCTCCGAGGAGAACGGGGTTGTTCTTCCTTCTTCTTACGAGTATCTGTATAACCCTCTCAATCTCACGCTCCCTTCCTATAACCGGGTCAAGCTTACCCTCCCTTGCCATCTGGGTGAGGTCCCTTGAGAACCTGTCAAGGTTGGGAGTGGGAGCGTACTTAACGCTCTCCTGGGGAGGAAGCTCTCCAAGTATCTGGAGGACTTCCCTTCTTACCGAGTACTCGTCAAGACCGAAACTCCTCAGTATCCTTCCACCGAGCCCGGTCTTCTCCCTGACTATACCTATGAGGAGGTGCTCCGGACCTACAAACTGGTGGTGGAGGATCCTTGCCTCTTCAACTGCAAACTCTATCACCCTCTTGGCATCTGGGGCAAAGAGTATCTCTCCCGTGTGGGAGCCTCTGTTTATCTGCCCCATCACAGCCTTTCTGACCTTGTCGGGTGTGAGCCCGAACCTTGAGAGAACCAAGGTCGGGATATCCTCTTCCTTTATCAGGGCGAGCAGGATATGCTCACTCCCGAGATAGCTGTGTCCCAGGTCAAGAGCTTCCTCTCTCGCCTGAAGTATGACCTGTCTTGCCCTTTCGGTAAACTTTTCAAACATGCTCTAACCTCACTTGAGTTTATAAGATAACAATATGGATAGCTTATGACAATACCATGTTTGAGGTCATTGAAGTCAGCGCTACGGTATATATTTAAAGCCAATGGCAAAGGGCGGAAAGAGGAAGAGTTTTAAGATAAGTCTCATAGTTGAAGCCTTTCAGAACCTTGAAAAGTCTTACGTTGACCTTAAGAAACACATCTCCCTTCCCAAGGAGGAGTTCACGAGCAACAAGCTCGTCCTTGATAAGGTCAGGATTGACTTCAACTTAGCCTTTGAGAGCACCATGAGAGTCTGCAGGCACATGTCCACCGTTCTGGGTCTTAAGACAAGCTCAAAGGACTGCCTTGTGAAGCTCGCGGAGCACATAGGTATGGAGGGTGTAGATAAGCTCAGAGCCTTTACAGAGTTCTACTTCAAATACAGAGACCTGAAAGACGCTGTATCTCCCGAGGAGCTTTACGACTTTCTGAAGGAGAACCTTTACATGTTCAAGGAGTTCGCAAGGGCTGTGGTGGAGTATGTTAAGAAGACAACGGGGAACTACCTTCTCATAGACTTTGAGCTCCTGAACGAGAAGTCCAAGTTCATAAAGGAGTCGGTAAAGAAGATAGACTTTGTCCTTGAGCAGGGCATTGAGGAGTTCAAGAGAAAGCCCATGTATTACGACAGGACGAAGTATTTTTATCAGGTAGCCTACGACTCTCTCTTTGATATATGCAAACATCTCGCTCCAAAGTTCGGGATAAA
>JALSTO010000117.1 GCA_026983685.1 Aquificaceae bacterium
CGGGATACCCGATAAGGTTGATCATAGGAAAGCCTAAAAAGTACACCTCTTACGAGGACAACCTGAAGGGCTACAGGAAGGCTTCCCTTGACATAATGGACAGCATCAGGAGTCTTGCAGGTCCTCCTCGTCCTTCATGAGCTTATAGACTATGGCGTCCCTGAGGGCTATCCAAGAGGCCTCAATGACGTTCTCCGACACTCCTACAGTCCCCCACTTCCTCTTTCCATCGGTAGTCTCTACCAGAACCCTCACCTTTGCGGATGTACCCTCGGACTCGTTTATTATCCTGACCTTGTAGTCTATGAGCTGTATTTCTTTGAGGTTAGGATAGAACTCCTCAAGAGCCTTCCTCAGAGCCCTGTCAAGGGCGCTTATGGGACCGTTCCCAAGGGCTGCGGTATGTTCATCAACACCCTCAACAGCGAGCCTGACCGTTGCCTCGGAGGTGGGAATGCTGTCATCTCTCCTTTTGGCTATGAGGACCCTGTAGGCATCAAAGTCAAAGTAGTCCTTCACAAGTCCAAAGTACCTCTTGCACAGGAGCTCAAGGGAAGCCTCCGCAGCTTCAAAGTGGTATCCCTCCTTCTCCAGCTCCTTTATACGCTCAATGAGCTTCAGGAGGTCTGGGGACTTCTCATCCACATCTATACCGAACTCTCTGAGCTTGTAAAGAAGGTTGCTCTTTCCAGCAAGGTCCGATACGGTTATCTTCCTCCTGTTCCCTACCAGCTCCGGGTCTATGTGTTCGTAGGTCTTTGCCTTCTTCATCACCGCGGAGGCGTGAACCCCTCCCTTGTGGGCAAAGGCACTTTCACCAACGTAGGGCATGTTTCTTGGGAGGGGCATGTTTGAAAGCTCAGCCACAAATCTTGCGAGCTCGGTTAGCTTCTTTAGGTTCTCCTCCGGTATCAGGTCGTAACGAAGCTTGAGCTGGAGGTTGGGTATTATGGAACAGAGGTTGGCGTTTCCGGTTCTCTCCCCTATGCCGTTTATGGTGCCGTGAACCTGCCTCGCACCGGCGAGGACCGCCATTATGGAGTTTGCAACAGCGGTGTCTGAATCGTTATGGGCGTGTATGCCTATATTTGCGGATGGGAACCTTTCCCTGACAGCCTTCGTTATCTCGTAAACCTCGTGGGGTAGCTTCCCTCCATTCGTATCACACAGAACTATCCAATCCGCACCCCCTCTGAGGGCGGACTCTAAAACCGCAAGGGCATACTCAGGGTTTGCAGTGTAGCCATCAAAGAAGTGCTCCGCATCAAATATGACCTCTTCAACATACCTTTTCAGGTACTCAACGGTCTCATAAACCATGTTGAGGTTCTCATCAAGGGTGGTCTTCAGTGCGTCGGTGACGTGAAGATCCCAGCTCTTGCCAAAGACCGTTATAACCGGAACTTCAGCCTTTATAAGAGCCTCTATCTGTTTGTCCTCCTTAATGCTCTTGCCGGGCTTTCTCGTTGAGCCGAAGGCTACCGGCTTTGAGTGGATGAGCTTAATAGACCTGAGCTTACGGAAAAATAGGTTGTCCTTTGGGTTTGCGTAGGGCCAACCCCCCTCTATGTAATCTATACCGAACTCATCAAGCTTCTGAGCTATTCTGAGCTTGTCTTCTAAGGAGAAGTTAACCCCTTCCGCTTGGGAACCGTCTCTCAAAGTTGTGTCGTAGGTGTAGACCTTTTCCATAAGTGATAATAATAGACTATCCGCACCTCCTTTCAATCGTAAAAGGGTTACGCTGTGAGTTTTCTAATTCTATAAACAAAGCTGTCGGGTTCAAGCCAGTTCAGGGGTTCGCCATCTACCTCTGCATAAGGGTATCCGAAGAAGTTGAGAGGCTTCGTGCTCTGAGGCGGATTTAGGACAAAGTCCCTGCCCCAGTTGTAGGCTATCCAGTGGGGATCCCAGTTGCCAAAGAGATACCTCTTGGCGAAATCAATTCTCGGGTGGTTCTTGGGAAGCTTCTCCTTGAGAGCGAGCTTGGTCACATCAGCTGGGTCAACGGGGATCCACTCTCCCGCCCAGAACTCTGCCCTGCAGTGCTGAGCCTTGGTTATGTCCTTGGCACCCTTCTTTATGGATAGCCCCTCTGACACTACCGCCGGGAGAACCCGAATACCAAAGACCTCCCTTGCAGGAATCCCTGCAGCCCTACACAAAGCTACGAATATAGAGCTCTGGTCAGCGCACTTTCCTCCGACCTTCCCTTCCTTCTCAAGGATCTCCAAGAGGAGATTGACATTTCCGGGACCGCATCCCTTCACCTCTGGGTCCCTGTAGGTGTGTTCAACAACCCACTCGTAGATAGACCATGCCTTCTCAAGGAAACTCCTCTTTCCAGCAGTAACTTCCTTCGCTACCTCCCTTACCTTCCCGTCGGTGGGAATGTGCTCACTCGGCTCAAGATACTTTCTTACCTCCTTCGGAACCCTGTAAACCCCTTCAACGAGGGAAACCTTACGGGGTGAGAACTCTACGGCGAGGCTGACCTTGATATTCTTCCTCTCAACAGAGCTGGGGAACTCTGCGTAGAGGGCTCTCGTACCGAACTTAGTCTCCGTGAAAAGCCCAGACTTTCTGTAGATTCCATCAAATCTAAGTCCTGTAAGCCTCTGATACTCCGTATCCGCAGGAATGGGAAGCCAGAGTCTGACATCTCCCCTGTAGGGGAGCTTTACTTCGTAGGTAAAGGAGACCTGACGCGAAGCCCACGAAAAGGACAGGGATGGAAGAAGTAAAGAGAAGCCTGCAAGCGAAGCATTCCTTATAAACTCCCTTCTGTCCATTTCCCTCCTCCTCAGTTTTTTAGGAAGTTTACATCTTAAACCCTAAATCTTCATTTCAATTTTTCCAATCTACCTTGCCTCAGGCATTAAAATATTCGGAAATGAAGAGCCTCATATCCGTCCTTGATCTGAGGGAGGAAGAGGTAAGGTCTATCCTAAAGGGGGCTTCTTCGGTCAAGGAGGGCAGGATCAGAAAATTAAAAGGAGACGCCCTGCTTCTCTTCATGGAGCCTTCAACGAGAACGAGGATATCCTTTGAAAAAGCCTGCAGAAGTTTGGGACTCTATACCTACACCGTTACAGGCGAGAGCAGTTCCATGAGCAAAGGGGAGAGCTTCTACGATACGCTCAAAACCTTTGAAGCCCTCGGCTTTGGGCTTGTAATACTCAGAGTTCCGT
>JALSTO010000118.1 GCA_026983685.1 Aquificaceae bacterium
GAGGGCAACCGCAAGAACCATCATCAGGATAGTCGCAACCTGATTCCAAGTAAGCCCCAGCCCGGGTATGGGTGGGGTCACACCCCTGTAAAACTCAAGGGCGAACCTCTCCGCCCCGTAGAGGAGCATGTAGAGACTGAAGACCTCTCCATCAAACCTCTTTCTCCTAAAGAGGAAAATAAGGATAAGGAATATCAGGAAGTTGCCGACAGCCTCCATTACTTGAGTCGGGTAGAGGGGTATCCCCTGAGGGGCCACGCTCCCCGGCGGAAAGACTACGTAAAAGAAGGGAAAGTCCTTCATGAAATGGATTCCTATGCTCACATCTTCCGCATTGGGAACGGGTCTGCCGTAGCAACAGCCCGCGGAGGTACACCCAAGCCTTCCTATTGAATGGGCGAGGGCTAAGGAAGGAGCTGCGATGTCCGCAACCTTCCATAGAGGCAGGGCGTTCCTCCTTACAGCGATAAGAGCCCCCAGTATTCCCCCCGCAAGACCACCCAGAAAGCTCACCCCTCCCTTCCAAAGGGCGAAGATATCAAGGATGCCCTTTACCTCCTCTGGATGCTCCAAAAGAAAGGCTACCCTCGCTCCGACTATACCCAAGACCGCAGCGTAGATAAAGACAGACTCAGCCTTCTCCGGAGGTATTCCCTCAGAGCGGGAGAGCCTCAGGGCTAAGAAGTAAGCTAATATAAGCCCAAGGGCTACTAGAACCCCGTAAGTTGAAATCCTTATACCAAAGACCTCTATCAACTCCGGAAACATCAGGTCTCTACCTCCTCAACTATGAGTTTAACCTCAGTTCCTTCAAAGATAAAGATGATCTCCCTAAAGAAGCCCCTCTTGTCCTCTTTCTTAAGCAGGACACGGACACTCCTGTTGGTGCGTAGGTTTATAAGGGATACTTCCAGAGGCTTACCGTTAAGAAACGAGACTACCCTCTCATAGACCTTCCCTCTGTCCCGGAAGTAAAGGGTCCTTCCTCTGCAAAAGGAATACTCCCTGCCGTTCAGGAGCCTGCCGAAGATAAGATCCTCTGGAGGAGCAGGGAGGAGGTAGCACTTTCCCCTTACGCATACCCTGTTCCTCTTCATCTCAACATCCCCTGCTCTTGCGACCTTCACCGTGTAGAAGTTGTCGTACTTGGCGAGCATCATGGGAAACTTGAGGGGACCGTACTCAAGGAGCCCGTATATTCTGAAGTTAGAAGGGACATAACGCTCCCTGTACTTTAGAGCGACCTCTCGGGCAGGTGGGCAGGCTCTCTCAACCTTCGGAGCACAGGAAAAGAGTGTTGCCAGCAGAAGGAGAAGGAGGAGAGCTTTCATTCTTCCATTCTTATACGCACGGAGAGGGCATGGGCGGAAAGACCCTCAGCTTTTGCTATCACCTCTGCAAGGTCAGCCACCCTGTCAAAGCCTTCTTTGGATACGTATATAACGGAGCTCCTCTTGATAAAGTCGTAAACACCCAAGGGTGAGAAGAAACGGGCAGTTCTGCCCGTTGGAAGGGTGTGGTTAGGTCCTAAGACGTAATCTCCGAGAGCCTCGGGAGAGTACCTTCCCAAGAATATCGCCCCCGCATGTTTTATATAGGGGAGCAGGGACATAGGCTCTGCGGTAACCACCTCAAGGTGCTCCGGAGCTATAAAGTTAGCTACCTCACAGGCATGG
Source organism: Aquificaceae bacterium (assembly GCA_026983685.1). Taxonomy (GTDB): domain Bacteria; phylum Aquificota; class Aquificia; order Aquificales; family Aquificaceae; genus Hydrogenivirga. Next base: position 1,677 of record JALSTO010000118.1, read on the forward strand.
AAGAGGTCCTCCACCACGAAGGCTGTCCCGAACCTCTCTATAGACTTCTTCGCTATCTCCCTCCTCTCAAGGGAGTCAAGCATCCGGTTGAGTTCATCCCTGACCTTCTTGGCAAAGCCCTCAGAGGGAGTAAGTAGAATGGCAGCAGACAGCTCATCGTGTTCCGCCTGAGACAGGAGGTCAGCAGCAACCCAGGAGGGATCAGCGGACTCATCCGCTATCACGAGTATCTCTGAAGGACCTGCGACCATATCTATATCAACAACGCCGAAGAGAAGCTTCTTCGCTAAAGCAACGTATATGTTCCCCGGACCCACTATCTTGTCCACACGGGGGATGCTGTCCGTTCCGTAGGCTAAAGCTGCGACAGCCTGAGCTCCCCCCACCTGAAAGACCCTGCTCACACCGGCTATGTAGGCTGCGGCGAGCGTGTAGCGATTTGGCTTCGGGGAGACCATCACTATCTCCTCAACGCCGGCAACGACTGCGGGCACCACGTTCATAAGGACAGTGGAGGGGTAGGCTGCCTTCCCTCCCGGCACGTACACGCCGACCCTTTCAAGAGGCAGAACCTTCTGTCCGAGGATTATGCCTTCCTCCTCCTTGAAGAAGGAGTTCTCAAGCTGTTTCTCGTGAAATACCCTTATCCTCTCCTCCGCTATCTCAAGGGCTTCCTTCACCCTCTCGTCAAGCTCCTCATAGGCGTTTTCCAGCTCCTCGTAGGGAACTTCCAAGGTGTCTGGAGTTAATTCCAGACCGTCAAACCTTTTCGTGTACTCAATTAGTGCCTCGTCCCCCCTCTCCCTTACATTCCTTATTATCTCTTTCACCCTCTCCTCGTACTCTTCGGTAAGGATCTCTCCCCTGTTGGCTAAGTACTCCAGCCTTTCGTCAAATCTCCACGCCTTACCCCTTAGGTCAACTATCTCCATAATCTATGGATTTTATCAGAGCAGGCTGTAGCGGAGCTGTCTCTTCTGAACAGCTCCCACCACACCGAGGGCGAGGAAGTTAACCATCAGGTTGCTTATACCATAGCTCACGAAAGGAAGTGGTATGCCCTTGGGGGGTAGCAGGTTGATACTCATCATGACGTTAACGACCACCGCCAGTAAGATGTTGAGTGTTATTCCGAAGACTATCAGCTTTCCGAAGACATCAACGGTCTCGTTGGCTATGCGAAGGAGCCTCCATATAAGTATGGTAAAGAGTGTAAATATGAATAGTATGCCCGGAAAGCCAAGCTCCTCTCCAATGGTTGCCAGAACATAATCTGTGTCCGCTTGGGTCAGAGGACCAAGTTTCTGGAAGCCTTTGCCATAACCCTGACCAAGAAGCCCGCCGTTCATGAAAGCCAAGAGAGACTGGATTATCTGATAGCCACTCCCGAAGGAGTCTTCCATGGGACTGAGCCACACAGCTATCCTCCTGTGGGCGTAACCACCACTGAACAGGAATAGAATGGACATGAAGGCTATAAAGAGCCCTGCGATGGGAAGGTAGATGCGTGGATGG
>JALSTO010000119.1 GCA_026983685.1 Aquificaceae bacterium
CTTCAGCAACGAATATCCTATTGATGTAAACGAGGTTGCTATAAAGAGGAACAGGTGATCACTCTTCTCTGAGCCAGAGCTTGAGGAGAGCTGCAACCTTTTTGGGTTCCTTCCTCGCAACCTCTGTGACCGTCTTCACTATCTCAAGCTCTCTTGCCCTCTCTCTGAGGACCTCAGCCCCAGCTATTGGGGATACCTCCTCCGAAGGCGGTGCTCCAGCTGGGACGGGAGCTGGAACCTCTCTCTTTCTCAGGAGTCTCAGGAGACCGAAAATAAGGAGCAGGGCGAGGACGAGACCTGCTACCGCAGGTATGAGAAATCTTTTCCAGACCGGTGGGGGTGGACCTGCCTTTGCTATGGAGGGCTTCTTAAATGGAACAGCTACAACCGAGAGGGTGTCTCCCCTCTTAGGGTCAAGTCCAACCGAGGCTGAGACTATCTTCCTTATGCTCTCCGTATCAACACCTTTCAGGTCCTTGTTCACTATCACCCCAACGCTGAGGCGTTTTATCTTCATGGTAGGGTCAACGGAGACTATCTCCTTCTTGCTCACCTCGTAGTTCGTTATGCTCTCCTTCCTTTCGGTTATGGTTCCTTGCTGTCCCTGAACCGCTCCCGTTCCCGGTGGTATGTTAGCTTGAGCCCCTGGCACACCACCCATCGGAGCTCCTATGGTCTTCTCCTTCTTCTTCTGTTCGCTGACAACTGCGGTCATGTCCGGGTCGTATATCTCCTCCCTCCTCTGAACCTTGGAGAAGTCAAGTTCCACCGAGACCCTGACCTTTACATTGCCGTATCCGAGAGCCTCTTCCAAGGCTGTCTGGACCTTCTTCTCAAGCTCCCTCTCAAGCTCTCTCCTTATCCTGAGCTGTCTGTTGGATATCTCTTCCTTACCTTCATCAAGCATGGCAGTCAGGTTCCTTCCCCTGTCATCTATGACAACCACATTCTCGGGTTTCAGATTCTCTACGCTCGCTGCAACGAGGTTCCTTATAGCTCTGACCTGTTCCTCACTTATGTCAGCACCCGGTCTGAGCTTTATGAAGACCGAGGCACTCGGTTCCTTCTCATCCCTCAGGAATATTGATTTCTCCGGCAGGGCGATGTGAACCCTCGCATCTTCTATGTTCTTGAACCTGAGTATCGTCCTGACGAGCTCACCTTCTATTGCCCTCTTGAAGTTAACCCTTTGCTGGAACTCAGAGAGCCCTATGGTGCTCTTGTCAAAGAGCTCGTATCCGATAACACCCTTGTTTGGAACACCTTTTGCGGCGAGCTTGAGCCTTATGTCCCTTACCTTGTCCTCGGGAACGAGTATGGTCCTGCCGTCCCTTCCAACCTTGTACTTTATCCCCTCCTTGTCCAACTCCGTAAGAACCGCATTCATATCCTCGGGCGACAGATTTCCATACAGAACCGCATAGTCGGGCTGGAGTGAGTATATGAGTGCAGTAACGATCAGGGAAAAGAGAACAGCGGGCAGTCCTACTGCGAGTATCTTCTGGGTAAGGGGCATTGCTGAGAACTTTTCCTGAATGCCTTTCAGGGTTTCGCCGAGGTTAGCCATCTCAGACCTGCATCCTCATAAGCTCCTGAAAACCCTCTAAGAGACGGTTCCTCACCTCAATCAAGAGGTTCAGTGCAACGCCAGCCTTCTCAAACTCAATCACCATTTTGTGAAGAGGGATATCCTCACCTCTGAGAACAGCTTCCTTTATATTCTTTGCCTTCTCCTGCTGGGAGTTAACCCACTGGACGAATTCCTTCAGGGCGTCCGCAAAATCTTCAGGAGACTTAACCTCCTTCTTCCTTTCCTTGAGAAAGTTCTCAAAAGCTTTGTAGTTTATCCCCTCTATCTCCATAGCTCTATGGTCCTGTTCGCCATCTCCTTTGTGAGATTAAAGGCGTTCAGATTAGCCTCGTAGCTCCTGACCGCAGATATCATGTCAGCCATCTCCTTTACAAGGTCAACGTTGGGTAGCCTTACATAGCCCCTTGCGTCCGCCCGTGGGTTGTCAGGGTCAAATATGAGCTTGAAGGGTGCGTTTGACTCCCTTATCTCGCTTACCTTTACGGGTATTTCGCCTCTCTTCACTCTCTCAGGGTCGTATATAGCCTGAAAGACCACCTCAAGCTTCCTGAAGGGCTCCCCCGTCTGCTTGTAAGCCTCGTAGTTGGCAAGGTTGGATGCTACGGTGTTCATACGGATACGCTGGGCGTACATCCCTGAGGCGCTTATCTCAAAGGCTCTGAAGAGGTCGTTCATCTCCTTCCACCCCTTATCACGTTGTTGAGCTTATCAATATTCCCGGATATCATCCTCATATAGACCTCGTAGGCTATCCTGTTCTGGGTTAGCTTTGCCATCTCTTCTTCAATGCTGACGTTGTTTCTATCGTTGCCGATCAGTCTTCCCCTTACCTCCACAACCTTGAATCTCTCTCCGTCCGATGGAGCTATATGTTTCTTTCTGGTTCTCTTAAGGGGTATCCTTTCCACCTCCGCCTTGAAGCGGAGGTCCTTCGCCCTGTAATTGGGAGTGTCTGCGTTGGCTATGTTGCTCAGTATTACCTTATGTCTCTTCCATGTGAAGTCCACCCTCGGCTCCAGCTTTCTGATTCCCTTAAATATGTCCAAGGTCTCAGCCCTCCCAGAGGGTCCTTATAACCCTGCTCCATATATTATCCTTTTCTTTCGCCCGCTTTACAACCCATTTTAGCGTTCTCTTGTCCTCAAGGCGCTCGCTTATGAGGGCTGTCCTGAACATAGCCCACCAGTAACCCTCCTCCCCTTCTCCCATACTGACTACACGCCTGTAGAAGGTGAGAGCCTTTTCAAGATTGCCCTTCTCGTAGTAAAGGTCTGCGGTTTTGAGTAACATAACAGGCTCGTAGGGAGCGAACCTATCTTTACGAAAATCTATCTCCGCTATAGCTTTTTCAAGCTCCTCGGGGTTCTCAGACAGGTAGGCATGCAGAAGCTTTGCCTCAAGGAGGTCGTCTCCTTCAAGTCTTGAAAGAGCCTCCCCTATGAGCTTCAGAGCCCCTTCTCTATCTCCTTTGAGAAGGTAGAGCTTGCCAAGGAGGAGCTTCCTGATTCCCTCCTCAGCTATCCTCGTTATGAGTTTCCCCGCCTCCTCATCTCCCAAGAAAAGGAGGGACCTTGCCAGTAGCTCAACTCCCTCCTGACT
>JALSTO010000120.1 GCA_026983685.1 Aquificaceae bacterium
GAATCCATAGCCTCCTTTATCTCCCGGGGTGATACAACCGGGCGTATAGCCTCTACCTTCTCCAAAGGGTTAGCTCCCATAACTATCTCCTTCTCAACCTCAGGTTCCGGATACCCAACGGAAACCCTCATCATGAACCTGTCCATCTGGGACTCGGGGAGAGGGTAAGTTCCGTAGTGTTCAAGGGGGTTCTGGGTAGCTATCACGAAGAAGGGTTCGGGAAGGGGGTAGGTCTTACCATCAACGGTAACCTGCTTTTCAGCCATAGCCTCAAGGAGTGCGCTCTGGGTCTTTGGTGTCGCTCTGTTTATCTCATCCGCAAGGACGAGGTTGTTGAATATGGGTCCGGGCTTGAAAACAAACTCCCGCTTGGACTGGTCAAACACGGATGTTCCCGTTATATCGGACGGAAGGAGGTCGCTCGTGAACTGTATCCTTGAGAAGGATAGGCTCATAGCCTTAGCAAGGGAGAGGGCGAGGGTTGTCTTCCCGACCCCGGGTATGTCTTCTATTAGCAGGTGTCCTCCCGCGAGAAAGCAGGTGAGAGCTCCCCTGATGACCTCCTCCTTCCCCCTGACGACCTTGGCTACCTCTTCAACAACTTCGCCTACCCTCATATCTCTGAGAGCTAATGATATACTAAATGCCCCCATGTACGAAAGGGTTCTTTTCGTAGCCCTGATATTCCTATCCGCCTATCTCTTAAAAACCCTAAAGCTTTTCAGGGAGGAAGACTCAAAGGTCTTCATAAACTACGTCCTTTACTTCTCCCTTCCCGCTCTGGTTCTTGAAAAGGTAAGAGAGGTCAAGATCGGGACTGAGGCTTTTGCTGTAGTCCTGACAGCCTGGGCTGTGATAACGACCTCAATCCTGCTGTCCCTTCTCCTCGGAAGGCTCATGGGTATGGAAGAGAGGAGCCTTCGCTCCTTCGTTCTCGTCTCGTCCTTTGGAAATACAGCCTTCATGGGCTACCCTTTCACATTCGCCTTCTTCCGCGATGAGGGTTTGAGGTATGCGGTTCTTTACGACCAGCTCGGCTCCTTCCTACTCGTAATATCTGTAGGATTCTTCGTGGCAACCGGAAGGTTCTCCCTCAGGGAAATCCTGACGTTCCCTCCCTTTATAGCCCTTGGACTTGCCTTCCTTCTCCGGAGCTACCAGCTACCTCAGGTTCTTGAGACCTTCTTGGAGATCTCCGGCAGGTCGCTAATACCGGTTGTCCTATTTGCTGTGGGCTTGAAGTTCTCCTTTGGAAACCTCTTCGCCTCTCTCAAGGGTGCTTTCCTCTCAGTAAGTGTAAAAATGCTTTTTGTTCCCCTTCTCCTTCTGATCGTCTTCAAGCTCTTAGGACTTTCCGGGCTCAGCTACAAAGTTGCCTTCCTTGAGAGTGCCATGCCTCCTATGGTTATGGCGGGTGTGCTGGCAATAAAGTACGGCCTTGATGAGAGCCTGGCTATCTCTGCCATAACCCTCGGTATGGTTCTGAGCTTCTTTACAGTTCCTCTCCTGCTATCCCTCCTTTAGACAGCTCTGTATCTCCTCTGCTGGAGGAACATCTCTATTATCTCCTGTTCCGTGGTTGCGTCCTCGGGCTTTTTATCAAAGCGATACTTTCCTGTAAACCTCGGAAACCTGAGACCCAACCCCCTACCCGCCTTTACCTTGTCCCAGGCACAGGTGTGGACCGGACTGTAGGTGAGCTCCGCCCCTGTTATCTCAAGAACAAGGTAGGGCTCACACCACACGTCCGCACTGAGGATTGAGTTCACCCTCGGATGTCTGTGATCAATACGATGTTTCTCAAGTATATCGTCCAGCTTCTTGAAATCGTCCTCCGTAAAGCCAGTCCCGACCTTGCAAACGGTCTTGAACTGGTCTGTCTCGGGGTCGTAACAAGCCATCAGAAGGGAACCAAAGTAGCCAACCCTATGACCCTTACCGTAAAAGGCACCGACCACGACGAGGTCAAGGGTATCCGCAAGGTGAGACTTGTAATCTCTCTTGTACTTTATCCAGAGAAATCCTCTCTTACCAGATTGATAAACCGACTCTGGGGCGAGGGACTTGCAAACCAAGCCCTCACAGCCATCCTCTATTGCTTGATGGAAGAACCTTTCAAGCTCCTCAACGTCGCTCACTATTTCCCTCGTGGCGAGGTTTATCCTGTCGGTTATCTTTACGACTCTCTCAAGGGTAGCCCTCCTCTCGGGGTAGGGTTTGTCAACCAGCTCCTCTCCATCAAGGTAGAGGATGTCAAATATAAAACCCGCAACTGGATACCTGAGGATGTGAAATCTGCTCACGTACTTGACCCGCCTGTTCATAAGAACCTGAAAGGGTTGTATCTGTCCGCTCGCAGGGTCAATTACAACGCACTCCAGCTCAACTATGAAGTCATGGGGTATGGCTTCCTTCAGGAACTCAATTAGATCGGGGAACTGATGGGTTATGTTCTCAAGCCTCCGTGAGAAGAGCCACACCTTATCTCCCTTCCTGTGAGCCTGTATCCTCTCCCCGTCGTACTTGTACTCCGCACCACACTTTCCACCGAGCTTCTTCAGTATCAGGGAAGGTATAGCCATCCTCTCAGCGAGCATGGGTCTTACAGGTCTTCCGAGCTCTATCCTTACCGACTTAACTCCTTCAAGACCCTTCTGTGCAAGTATCTTGGCTATGTAGCCCAAGTCCGAGCTGAAGTTGTACGCCCTCTCTATGTACTCTCTGTTCTTCTGGTCTCCGGTAAAGGCTACGGCGAGGGCGTCCATTAGCGTGTTATCCCCTATGCCGAGCCTGAGCCTCTCGGTAACCGTCCTGAGTAGATACTTGACCTCCAAGGGGGAAGCCTTTTGTAGTAGCTTTTTGAATAGCTCGGACTTCTTTCTGAGGGCTCCCACGCCCGAGGTTTTGGCTATCTCTAAGAGCTTATCATAGACCTCTTCAACTGTGAGTTTCCCCTCAGGCTTAAAGCCCTTCTCTTCGTAAAGAGCTTTCCCCGCATCTCCCAAGTCTCCGAGTTCAACAACCTTTTCCTCAACCTCGTGCTCACTCACACCGAGGACCTCAGCCAGCGCCCTTATGGCGAGCTTTTCACCGAAGTTGTAATCAAGACCTGAATACTCCGGAGCTACCTTACCCGTTGACAGGTAAACTATTCTGTCTA
>JALSTO010000121.1 GCA_026983685.1 Aquificaceae bacterium
AAGACCCTCCTCTACGTGCCTGACCTGAAGAGGAACTATAAGGTCTGTCCCAAGTGCGATTACCACTTTCCCCTCTCCGCTGTGGAGAGGGTTGAATCCCTACTTGACGACACGGGAGCCCAGAAGCTCTTTGAGGAGATCCTTCCCACGGACCCTCTCAGGTTCAAGGATACAAAGCCTCACAGGGAGAGGCTCAAGAAGGCTCAGGAGCAGACCGGATTGACCGAGGCTATGATAGTCGTGAAAGGCTTTATCGGATCACGGGCTGTGATACTTGCCTCCATGGACTTCGGTTTTATAGGAGGAAGTATGGGCTCGGTAGTCGGTGAGCGCTTCTTCAGAGCCTGTGAACTTGCCTCCTCGGAGAGAATTCCCCTTATAGCAGTAACCTGTTCCGGAGGGGCGAGGATGCAGGAAGGGATCCTTTCCCTCATGCAGATGGCTAAGACGTCCCTCGGTGTTGGGCTCCTCAAGGAGAGCGGGGTTCCTTACATCACGGTCCTGGCTAATCCCACCACCGGGGGTGTGGCTGCAAGCTTTGCCTTTCTGGGTGACATAATAATAGCGGAGCCTAAAGCTCTCATCGGCTTTGCGGGACCAAGGGTTATTGAGCAGACCATAAAGCAGAAGCTACCCGAGGGCTTTCAGAGGTCAGAGTTTCTGCTGGAGAAGGGCATGATAGACATGGTTGTCTCCCGTAAGGATCTGAAGAAGGTACTCAAGGAGCTCTTAGAGCTTACCTTCTATTCGGAAAGATGCTGGAAGAACTGACGCCGTTCCTTGAAAGCTACCCCTTTCCTCTCTGGGAGGGCTTCCTGAGGATAGTCCTCGCCATGCTCTTGGGCTCAATAATAGGGCTTGAGCGGGAGAGGAGGAAACAGCCGGCGGGCTTCAGAACTCACTCGGTCCTTGCGGTAGGCTCTGCCCTCCTGAGCATAGTTTCTATATACATTCCCGCCACCTACGGAACGGGTGTAAACGTTGACCCCTCAAGGATAGCCTCTCAGGTCGTCAGCGGTATAGGTTTTCTGGGGGCGGGAGCGATCCTGCGGATGGGTATATCGGTAAAGGGTCTGACCACAGCTGCGAGCCTCTGGACTACCGCTGGCATAGGTCTGGCTACTGGTGCCGGTATGTACTCCCTTTCTCTGTTTGCTACTGTAATCCTTCTTATCGTTCTGAGTCTGATGAGCAAGGTTGAGAAGGAGCTCCTCTTCAAGGCGGAAAAGGTCCTTAAGGTTGTCCTACGGGGTGAGCCCAATAGGATTCGGGAGATTGAACCTCTCTTGGAGGAGGCACGCATCCTCAGGATGAGACGTTCCGAAGAGGGGATAGAGGTTTACTTAGAGGTCCTCTACGACGAGCCAGAGCTCAGAAAGAAGGTTGGAGAGCTTATGGAGAGCCCCTACATCACCTCCGTTGAGGTTGTATGATGTCTCTCCTGTTACAGAACTCCATGGAGTCCTGGGGCGAAAGCTCTATGCTCCTGAGCACACACTCTACTGCCTTCTTTATAACAGCCTTCACTGTCTCCTCCTCTTCCTTTGAGAATGGGGAAAGAACGTAATCAACAACCTCGCCCTTTCTCTTCGGTCTTCCTATCCCTATCTTCAGTCGGGGAAACTTATCGGTTCCTATGCTCTTTATTATTGACTCCATACCCTTGTGTCCACCGGAGCTCCCTTCCATCCTGAGTCTTGTAACCCCGAGGGGAAGGTCAAGGTCATCGTAAACCACGAGCATCTCTTCTGGTCTGATGCCGTTCTCCTCCAGTAGGTTCAGGACGGCAAGTCCCGAGTTGTTCATGTAGGTCTGAGGCTTTGCGAGGATTACCTCCCTTCCTCCCACCTTTGCCCTGTAAACGTGAGATAGGGACTCCTCCCTCCTTTCCTTTATTCTGAGCCTGCGGATAAGCTCGTCAATAACCATAAAGCCAACGTTGTGGCGTGTATTCTCGTACTTTTCCCCGGGATTCCCCAATCCTACTACGAGCCTTATCATTCAGAGGCTTCCGCTTCCTCCTCCTGAACCTCTTCCGCTACCTCAGCCTCCTCAACCTCAGGCTCCGCCACGACCGCAACTGTCTCTTCGGGGTTGTCAAGGATTATGCATCCTTCGGGAGGTGTCACATCCCTGACGTGGAGAGCCTCTCCAAGTCCAAGGGAGCTCACATCTATGACTATCTTGTCGGGTAGGTTTACAGGTCTTGCCTTTACCGTGAGTGAGTGCATCAGAACCTCAAAGGTTCCTCCCAGCTCAACGCCGGCAGGCGTCCCCGCGAACTCTATGGGAACTTCTACCTCTATCTCGGTAACGTTTGCGAGGTCGTAAAGGTCAATGTGTATGGGATTGTCACCGAGCCAGCCAAACTGGATATCCTTCAGGATGCAGACTCTCTTCTCGCCGTTCACTTCAGCCTCAATCAGGAAAGTTTCCCCGTGGGGAAGGTTGAGGAAGTCCTTGGTGCTCATCCAGGCATGGGTATTGCTCACGCCCTTGCCGTATATCTCCACGGGTATGTAGCCTTCCCTTCTCATGCTTTTGGTCTCACTCTTCTTGCCCGGTGTCCTCTCCTTTAGCTTAACACTGACCCTCTTCATGGTTTCCTCCTGTGATTGTGCGGAATTCAAAATTATAGCACTATAATAGAGGTTAGTCCATGGTAAAGATATATCTTGCAAGACAGCCGATAATTGACAGGACTGGAAAGATATTTGCCTACGAACTTCTCTTTAGATCGGGCTTCAAGGACTTTGCAGAGGTTGAGGACAGCAAGAGAGCAACTGCCAAGGTGATAGAGAGTCTCGTGAGTTCCTTCAGTCTCAAAGACATAATCAGGGATAAGTTGGGCTTCATAAACATAGACCATACTTCGGATATGCTCAGCATAGTGGAGCTACTTCCCCACGACAAAATTGGCTTTGAAATTCTTGAGAGCTCGGTCCTGAGCGAAGATTTCTTTAATACCCTGAGTTATCTGAAGAGCATGGGTTACAAGTTGTCCCTTGATGACTTCATATATGCGGATAAATTCATTCCTTACCTTGAGCTCGTGGACTACGTCAAGATTGATGTCCTTGAACATTCACCCGAGCAGGTAGAGGAGTTTCTTGAGAAGATAAAGCCTTACGATGTGAAACTTATAGCGGAGAAGGT
>JALSTO010000122.1 GCA_026983685.1 Aquificaceae bacterium
GCCCTGCTACATGTGTGAAGACATACCCTGCGTCCCTGCCTGTCCTACAGGTGCTCTGGAACCAGATCTCGTTTCCACCCTCAGGAACGGCAAAAAGGAGCTTGACATAACTAAGGCGCGCATGGGTGTGGCGGTCATAGACCAGAAGAACTGCATAGCCTACTGGGGGCTCAGGTGTGACGCCTGTTACAGGGTCTGCCCCCTCCTGGATAAGGCTATATACATAGAGCTTTACAGAAACCCCAGAACGGGCAAGCACGCCTTCATGGTTCCCAAAGTTGACCCGGACTACTGCACCGGCTGTGGACTCTGCGAACATGCCTGCGTTACGGAGAAGCCCGCCATATTCGTCCTGCCCAGAGAGATAGCCCTCGGAAGGGCTGGCAAACATTACATGAAGGGCTGGGAGGAGAGCAGAGAGGTTGAGGAACCAAAGGGGACAAGGGGATTAGGACACAAGAGCGCTGAGGACTACCTGAACACGGAGGATCTTCTCAATGAGTGAGGAGAGAAAGGGAGTAGGACACTACCTTTACAAGCACAGATTCCTGATCCTGCGTAGGCTCTCCCAGTTTTCTATAATGGCTCTTTACATAGGGGGAAATATCTACGGCTGGAAGATCCTTCGGGGGAACCTGAGCTCCTCAAGGCTTCTTGACACCGTGCCTCTCGCAGACCCCTTTGCGGTTCTCCAGATGTTCTTTGCGGGGGCTATCGTTGCTACCGATGCGCTGATAGGTGCAGGCTTGATACTCGCCTTCTACTCGCTGATAGGAGGGCGTGCCTTCTGTAGCTGGGTGTGTCCGGTGAACGTGGTGACAGACTTTGCCAACTGGCTCAGGGTGAAGACCAAGATACACAGGGAGGAGTGGCAACTCAGGATAACGAGGAAGACGAGGTATATAGCTCTTGCCCTTGCCCTCATTCTCTCCCTGATACTCGGTATGCCTGCCTTTGAGTACGTTAGTCCCATATCCATACTCCACAGGGGGCTGATATTCGGAATGGGTCTCGGCTGGACTATGGTCCTTGCCTTATTCCTCTTTGACCTCTTCGTCATAAAGAACGGGTGGTGCGGGCACGTCTGTCCCCTCGGAGGCTTTTACTCCCTTGTAACAAGACCGAGCCTTATAAGGGTCAACTACAACAAGGAAAGGTGTACCGAGTGCATGGAGTGCGTGAGGATATGCCCCGAGAGTCAGGTTCTTCATATGGTTGGAAAGCACAGCTCCCTTGTAAAGTCTGGAGAGTGCATAAACTGCGGGAGGTGTGTGGAGGTCTGCAATGACAACGCAATCTATTTCTCTTTGAGATTTAAAAAGGAGGAAGTCAGCCATGAGACTAAGTAAGGAGCTTTTCTTACTGTCCGCAGGAGTTTCTCTGGTGTTTCTGAGCGTAGCTCAGGCTGTTAAGGAGGTCATCTCCGAAGAGGAGCTGGGCTACAGGAACCAGACCCTCTACGACGAAAAGCCCGTAGCTCCTCCAAAGGTTGAGTTTCCCAAGAACCCGCCCGGTAGCGGAAAGAAGTTCGCAAGGGCTTACGAGAACGCCCCGCCCCAGATACCCCACTCAATTGAGGGACTCGTTCCCATAAAGCCCGGTCAGAACGCATGCCTCGGTTGCCACATGCCCGACGTAGCCAAGTCTGTGGGAGCCACACCCGTACCCAAGACCCACATAGCCCTTGACCTCTTCACCAAAGGAGGAAAGAAGAAGGAGCTTAAGATTGACCCCGCGAGGTATCAGTGTGTTATGTGCCATACTCCTCAGGCTAATGCAAAACCCCTCGTGAAGAACACCTTTAAGCCCGAGTTCAGGGATCCGCAGGCAAAACAGAGGTCAACCCTTTTTGAGCACTGGAAAGAGGGGCTACCTTGAACAGGAGAGAGCTCTTTAAAGCCTTCGTGCCCTCCTCAAAGAGGGAAAGGTTTCTGCCCAGACCACCCGGCAGTAAGGATGACTTTACCTCCTGCAAAGAATGCGATGCACCGTGCATCAGAGAGTGCGAGACAGGAGTTCTTGTCAGAGATGAGGAGGGCGCACCTTACCTTCTCTTTGAAAGGTCCGGCTGTTCTTTCTGCGGGGTATGTGCCCAAGTCTGTCCGAAGGGAGTCATATCTGAAGGCTCAAGTACTATAAGGGCAAAGATTGTAATAAATCCGAACATATGCAGTGCCTGGAAAGGAGTTTTGTGCTTTTCCTGTAAGGAGCCTTGCCTTGACAATGCGATAAGGTTTGAGGGTCTCTACAAACCCGTTGTAGTATCGGAAAGATGCACAGCCTGTGGCTTCTGTGTATCCCACTGTCCTACTGGAGCCATTGAGGTGAGAGCAAATGTCTCTTAACCTCCTTCTCTTTCTGCTTATAAGCCTCTGCTTTGGTGCGGAGCTTGAAGGAACCATTGATGTTGGGCATGCGGTCACAGACATGATCTATAAGAAGGGTATTCTTTATGTTGCCACAGAGCAAGGGGAGGTGAAGTTCATTGACCTTAAAAAGAAGAAAGTTCTTAGGAGCATTGAGCTTCCCGCCATAAGGGACTTCATGGGAAATCCCATACCGCCGAAGGTCTATTCGGTTGATCTCTCGCCGTCCCGAAAGGAGCTTCTCATAGTGAGTCAGGCATCGGGAGGCTTTAGCGAGGTTTACACCTACAGAGAGGGAAGGGGCTTTGAAAAGGTCATAGACCTGGGCTGGAACCTGATAATAAAAGAAGGGAGATACGTATCCGATGACAGAGCCCTCCTTGCCCTTCTGGGGGATGAGATAGCCCTCATGGACCTGAGGAAGAAGGAGTTTATATACAGGGTTCAGGTGGGGCGTTCTTCACTATCCGATATTGACCTGAGCGAAGACAGGCAAAAGGCTGCGGTGTCGGACGAGGCGGGCGTAGTCAGCCTCGTGAGGGTATCCGATGGCAAGGTGATAAGGCGCTTTAAGGGTGTGAACGTGGACAAGCTCTACAGGCTTGATTACAGGGACGGGAAGATACTCGTCGGAGGAAGGGACAGGAGGGTAGCCCTCTACTACACCGACGGCGATAAGTACAGGAAATTTCCCGCAAGGTTCTTAGTCTTCTCGGTTGCAATGGACAGCTCTGCAAAGCTGGGTGCATACCTTTACAACGAACACAGCGATGTAAGGGTGATTGAGCTTGAATCCGGAACTGAGGTAGCTATGCTCAGAGGACACACCTACCCGGTCAGTGTTATGCTCTTCCTTGACGGGAAGCTCCTGACCGGGTGCGATGACGGAAAGATATTTATATGGAGGTTAGAGAGATGAACATATCGGGAGTTGTGGTGAGAACCAAACCCGAGAATCTGGAGCAGGTAATCAGGGAGCTTGAGGAATCGGGGATGTGTGATGTCCACTTCCACGACGATAAGGGAAGGATAATAGTTACCATAGAGGCGGAGACTACCGAGGAGGAGATATTCAAGCTCAAGGCTATCCAGTCCCTTGAGAACGTCCTCTCAGCAGACCTTGTCTATGCCTATAGCGAAGAAGAGCTTGAAAAGGCGAGAGAAGAGATAGTGATGGAGAAGGGAGCACTGCCGAAGCTGATAGAGGAAGACGTCCCCGCGGAGAGGATAAAGTACTACGGACATATATATAAGGAGTATGAGTAGAGTTCAACTTACAAGGCTAAAGGGAAGGTAGTTAAAATCGTTCTTGGGTTCTAATATCTCAATAACTTACTCTGAGTGAAAGCAAAATTCGGACCCTCACTTTTCAGGGATGACTGTAACCCTACCGATCAAAAACCCTTTTTATCAATAACTTAGAACTGCGAATTGTTTGCAATTAGAGTTGGTGTCATGATTTTGTAGATATATCAATGCATTCCTGCCCGAGTGCATCCCCCAACGTTTTGCTCAAAATCCGCCCTATTCAGTTGTCAAGGAGCCGGCAGGGAATTTCCCCCTGCATATTGGGCTTCAAAAAGCTTAGAACTTCGGCTGAAAATAGAATATGATTTTTGTCATCTCTCAATATTCTAGGCGCATTATCAACAACTTACGATAACAAATTTCAAAATTTTGTAAGTCATTCATCTATCATTCTTTTTTAACCACGCCTGAGGTGTCAGATACAAGCTTATTTTTTCGTTTATAATCAGTATGAGCTTTGGGGAGGTTGGTTTTTTGCAGGGGAGAGAGCTCATAGCCCTGGGAGGACTACTCCACGACATAGGCAAGTTCGTCCAGAGGGCAACAAACAAGAAAGCTCAAGAAAAAGAACATTTTGGATACGCACACGCTGAGCTGAGCTACCAAGAAAGCAAAAGGATACTCCAATTGTTTGATATAGAAGGTGTGGGTAGAGAGTTGGTTCTTTCTTCTTGCTTTCACCACAACCCATCCACAACCCATCCTGAAGCGAGCCCTGAGCTCAGATGGTTAAGAGCACTGTTCAGGCTTGCGGATTGGTATGCTTCAACGGAAAGAAGCTCTCTTACGGATGTAGAAAATGAGGAAAAGTACAAAAGACTCAGGTCTATTTTTGAAGCTGTAAGTCTGGAAGGGGAAGCACAGCCTTCAATAGTAAGGCTTTCTCCTCTCTCCCTTGATGAAGATGTTATATTTCCGAAACCTCTTAAAGAGGCTCAAGATTACGCAAAACATGGTGAGGAAGAACAGTACTATGAATATTACGGAGATTATTCAAAACTATGGCAAGATTACAACACCTTCCTTGAGAATATTCCTTCTAAGAGCATGACCTCCCTAAGCCAGAAGCTCAGCCTGCTTTATCACCTGATGTATAAATACACCTGGTGCATTCCTGCCTCAATATACGATAGGGAAAGGTATCACTCCCATTATCCAGACATATCCTTGTTTGACCACTCAAGGGTAGTTTCTGCCCTCGCTACCGCTCTTTACACTGATGAAAACAAAAAGCTCCTTTCAGGATACGATGATAGCAAGAGAGAGGAATTTGCAAGTAAACTTAAGCTCATCCTCTTTGAAGGAGACATAAGTGGAATCCAAAAGTTTCTTTATGACATAACGAATATAAAGGGTGTTTCTAAAAGGCTCCGGGGCAGGAGCACTTTCCTCGCTTTCCTGCCTGAGATCGTTGGAAGATCCGTTCTGAAGGAGCTCGGCTATCCGTGGACCAGTATGCTCTATGTGGGAGGAGGTAAGTTTCAGGCGGTCGTGGGTTATGAAGAAGGCATAGAGGAGAGGCTCTATGAGGTGGGAGGAAAGGTGGAAGAGGCTCTTATAAGGGAGTTTGGGGGTAAGCTCGGGTTTGTCATATACCACACGGATATGGTTCTATCTGACCTGAAAGATTACCAGCAAGTTATAAAGAAGCTTATGGAGGAAGGTCAGAGAGCTAAAAAGAGGAAGTTCTCTAAAACCCTCATGAACTTTGAAACCCTTGCCAATGGGAATGTTCGGAGGAAGGTAAAGCTCTGTCTCTCCTGTAGGTGGGAGGCTGTGGAGGAGGAAGAAGAAACCTGCCACTGGTGTGAGAAGTTTGCAGAGGTGGGAGGTAAGATTCCAAAAAGCGTATATGTAGCCTTTTCCTCCAGGCCTGTGGATAGATACATAGACAGAGGTTTTCATATAGATGGTCTGGGCGCAGTTTACTTCTTTAAAGAAATAGAAACTACAAGTGGGTTTGAAGATATCTTCGTTATAAACGATACCCGGAGATTTACCGAAGATAAATACTCAACAGGCTTCAAATTTCTTGCCCAGAGCGTTCCCTTTGAAGAGGGAGGTTCTGGAGAGATAAAAACTTTTGAAGAGCTTGCCCAAGAAGCTAACGGAGACAAGAAGATTGCGTACGTTAGAGCGGATGTTGATAATCTTGGCCTCATTTTCATGAAGGGTTTAGAAGGAAACTATACCGTCTCTCGTGTTGCCACTCTAAGCAGAAGTCTTGATCTCTTTTTCTCAGGATACCTGAATACCCTCTTTTCTAAAGAGTTTCCCAACAAGATATACACAGTCTATGCGGGCGGTGATGATCTTTTTATAGTCGCTCCCTGGGACATTGCTATAAAGGCTATAGGCAGGATAAGAGAGGAATTCAGATACTTTACATGTCACAACAGCTCCTTCGGACTTTCTGCTGGAGTTTACATCACTGGAGGCACCTATCCCATAAGGCTTGCTGCGGATGGAGCTGAGCAAGCGGAATTAAAGGCGAAGTCTGCTCCAGGTAAGGATAGTATAAGCATACTTGGAGAGGTTCTGAGGTGGGAGGAGCTTAGGGAGAGGACTGAACAGATAGAGGAGGTAGTCAGAAGAGTTATTGAAAAGCAGATAGGAAGAACAAACCTATACAGGATCTACATGCTCTTGAGAGAGTATAGAGAAGGGAGTGAAAAGGAAAGGTACATGTTCTATCCTTTCTTCTATTACTATCTTTTGAGAAATGTAAAGGACGAACGGAATAGGGAAATGATAATAGACCTTTTCTTGGATAAATCTAAGGACTATGAAGTTAGGATCTCTGCCCTCTTCAGTGCCAAGTACGTCCTCATGAGAACAAGGGATGTCAGACACTGAGGTTTTGAGAGGTTTATATAGATGGAGGGAAGTATAGTGTTCAGAGTTATGAAAGATATTGAGGCTTTTAAGAGCCCTATAGGTCAGTTTTTTAAACTGATAGCCGAACTAAGTGAAGAGGTCTATAGAAATCTTGGCGAAGGCTTTCCAGAAGAGATATATCAGAAAGCTCTCCAGTTTGAAATGAGGGAAAAGGGTATAAGCTTTCAAAGGGAGGTAAATATTGAGATATTCTATAAGGGAATACCTCTTGGTTTTGACAGACCAGACTTCATTGTTAGACCCTGCCAGCTCTCTGGAGGAAAACCCGTGGTAATAGAGCTAAAAGCTGTAAAAAAGCTCGGTGAAAAGCACATAACGCAGGCTAAAACCTATCTAAGGTCCCTTCCTCATGCTTCCGATGGAGAACTTAAAGACTGTAAGCACTGCATACTGATAAACTTTCCAGATAATAATAATGGAAGTGTTGAATGTTTTCTTATAGAAAGAGAGGAGGTGGAGAGATGAGAGATAATACATACTCTGTTGAATCTCTTGTGAGCAGACTAAAGAGAGAGCCTTTAAATTCCATACCTCCCAGTGAACTCTTAAAGCCCCGTAAATTCGCTTATTCTATAGCCAAGCAGTTAAAAATTAGGCGTGCTCAGTTAAGAAGGATTTACGGAGAGCTTAAAGCTATCTTTGAAGATGTGAAAAAGAGAGGAAGCTTTGATGATGAATCGCTAACAAAGCTCTACATGCTGTATCCTATTCTTGAATATCAGAGGAGTAGAAATTTAGTCGGTTCTGATTTTGTGAAGCTGATAACAGCTCTTCTGGAGAATGTGGAGCAGTTTAGCGAACAGGAGAACATAGACATGGTTGATAAGTTCCTCACAGCGTTAGTTGCCTATGCAAGAGATAAGTAAAGGAGGGTTGAGATGAAGTACACAGGCTCTTACATCATCAATTATAAGCTCAAAGCCCTTACAGGTTTGAGGGTGGGAGGTTCAAAAGAAGAATTTGATATTGGAGGTACTGACAACCCTGTCATGAAAGTGCCCGCGGATATACCTGATTACTACGGTGAGAACAGACCACTTCCCAAAGGAGCTCCCTACATACCCGGCTCTTCAATCAAGGGGAAGATGAGAAGCCTCCTTGAATGGGTCTATGGGCGGGTGGAAGATAACATCACATCAGAAGAAGCCCTTAAGGTTCAAAAAAAGGTGGGACAAGCCAAAAGAGCTTACGAAGAGGCGCTCAGAAAAGGAAATATTGAAGAAATTAACAGGGCTAAAAAGAACTTCAGTGATGCTGTTGAGGAATATACAAAAGTAGCTGGAAGGGTTTGCAGTTGTGGAAAGTGCCCTGTATGCATTGTTTTCGGAATAGGAGAAATAGATACCTACAAGGAACTCTTACCAGAAGAACAGCCTGGACCCCCAAGGGCAAAGTTCTTTGATCTTTATCCTACAGAAGAGACCCTTAGCAACCTTCAAGAAGCCTTAGGTAGGGGGATCTTCACAGAGATAAAAACGGAGAATCAGATCAACCGCATAACCTCTCGTGCAAATCCTCGTAAAGTGGAGAGGGTTCCAGCAGGAGCTGTTTTTGAAGGCACCATAGTCTTTGACTGCTACAAAGAAGGTGATGAAAACCTTCTCAAGGTAGTCCTGCAAGGTATGCAGAAGCTTGAAGATAACTTCCTTGGAGGCTATGGCTCAAGAGGCTCAGGGAGGATTAAGTTTGAGGATATAGAGATAAGGTGGAGACCTGCGGAGTTCTATAAGAGTGGCACAGGTGAAGAGGTAAAGGGCAAGTTCAGCACACTCATGGAGGCAATGGAGAGCCTGGGAGAAATAAAGGGATGATGCCCAAGAAAACACTCAGAGTTGACTTCCTACCCCGTTCCGCCTTCAAAGGGTATCCAGATAGTTATACTCTCTTCGGTGCTATATGCTGGGGTATAAGGGTTCTTGAAGGAGAAGAAGCCCTAACAGATATGCTTGAAAAGTTTAAAGAAAAACCTCCCTTTTTAATATCCTCTCCCGTTTTTATCAGGAAAGGGAAGCTTTTCTTTCCCAGACCTGCCCTTGAAGAGAACTCAGAGGAGGAGCTTACTCCTGAGAGTTACAGCTTGAGGAAGAAGGTTAAGAAGGCTAAGTACGTTAGCGAAGACGCCTTCAGAGCTGTGCTTGAAGGAAAGGTAAGGACAAGCGGGGAGCTTTCCAAGTTCACAGAAGAAGGTGAATTTTACAGCAGTTTGAACACCATCCATGCAAGTATAAATAGGATAACCTGGACTACCAGTGGGGGAGAGCTTTACAACGAAGAGGTCTACTATTTTTCCCTTCCATTCTCAGTTTTCTTTCTCTTCTATCAGGAAGAGTTTGAAGCACTCGTGAAGTCAGCCCTGCGCTTTGTTCAACTTGGTGGTAATAGATCTACTGGTATGGGAAGATATAAAGTTATATTTGGAGACGTACCTGAGTGGTTTATAAAACACCTTGAGCCTACTGAAAACTTTATAAGCCTTTCTCCACACTTCTATGATGATTCTTTTGTGCTTGAAGAAAGCCTCTATGAACCCAAACCTCTGATGGGAATTGTAGATAACTATTTCTACGCACCTACCCCAGCAATAATAAAGCGAAAGGTGATGTACATTGACAGAGGCTCCAATATAAGGGTTAAGAACAGAAAGGACTTCTACGGTGGACTTAAGGAAGTCGTGAGAGACGAAGGAAGGAATGTAACGGTTTATCAGTACGGGTACGCCTTTCCTCTCTATGTGAGGTGGCAGTAATGAAGATAGAGGCCATTACACCAGTCCATATAGGAAGTGGGGAGGAGATAATACCTTGGGAATACAGCATCGTAGGAAAGAAACTCGGCATATATCCCGTGGACTACATAGTTTCATCCCTTGCGAATATATATAAAGGTGCACGCTTAAGAAACCTGCTGATCGCCCTCAGGAATGAAGTTAAGGAGTATGGCTTTAAGAAAAGCTTTGGAGACTTTCTTAGGAGTGAAAGGATAGCTCTTGAACCCCTATACACTCTTGAATTTAGAACTAACCTCAGAGGTGGAGGAGAGTATAGAACTGTAAAGAGCTTTATAAAGAGCAAAGATAGAGTTTACATTCCCGGCTCGGAGATAAAGGGTGCTCTCAGGACCGCCTTTATCTTCGGAGTTATCCTGAGGGAGATTAAAAAAGAAAATTACTCTCTTTTGGGGAGAATTGTAAGTATAGTGAAGAGAGCACTGCAAACCAAAGAATGGGGAGAAGCTTCTTCAAAAATTGAGTCCCTGATTCTGAGGAGAGGTTCTCCTAACGATGCAAGGTACGACCTTTTCAGAGCGATTGAAGTCTCTGACAGTACTGAGGCTGAACCTTCTGGAACTCTATATGTGGATTCGGTTAATGTAATCGGTGCAAGTGAGTCCATACAAGAAATTGACGAACTTCTCAAGCCCAGCAGGAGCTTTGAGGTAGAGGTGCATATAGATGAGGACTCAAAGAAAGCCCTCTCAAAAATTACGGATAACCCCTACGTTGAACTGCTTGACCTTGAGTTTTTGAAAGAGAGTGCTACTGAGTTTTACAAATTCCTACTTGATGTAGATAGGAAATATTTTGATAAACATGCCTATGAGATAAGTGGAGACCCACTCAAGGAACCTGAGGAGGCTCTTACAAGAGGGGATTTTCTGCTGAGGATAGGTAAACATCAGGGATTCTTAAGTATGACTCTAACTATCACCATTCTTATGGGGGACAAGGGGCTCTATGAAAAGCTCTACAAGGGGGTTGTACCTAAATTTAGTGGTGGGATTAACAAAACGAGAAAGCTGACTTCGGAGGGTAAAGCCCTCGGCTGGTGCAGGCTGGCGGAGGAAAGCTGAGATGAAGACCCTCATTACCACCCTCGGGAGGGGTCAGTTTAATAAAGAGACAAAGGAGTTTGACTACTTTGAGGTTCCCTACAGGCTTTCCGATGAAAAGACCTACAGGACCAAGCTCGTTGCCCGTGCGCTCGTTGAGTATCTCAAGCCCGACGAGGTTTACGTTGTGGGCACATCAGAGTCCCTCTGGAATCTGGCGGACAATCTTATAGGGAACTACAAAAGGGTAGAGATACCTTACGGCAAAAGTCAAGAAGAGTTCTGGGAGATGTTCAGAAAAGTTTACTCAATTGATGTTGAGGGTAAGGAGCTATACATAGACATAACTCACGGCTTCAGGTCTATACCCCTGATGACCACGACGATGGTAAGCCTCTTTACAAAGGTAAAGGGTGCGCACATAAAGGGGGTTTACTACGGCATATACGAGGCGAAGTCCGAGGACGGCACCGTTCCCATAATTGACCTTCTGCCCTTCATAGAGCTAAACGAGTGGATAGAGGGCTTTACCCTGCTCACCCGATATGGGGACGGGCTTTCCATTGCGGAGCTGGTAAAGAAGAAAGCAGAAGGTTACCCCGACAGAAAGGGTCTCGGAAGGATAAACTCCCTCCCCAAGGTTCTTGAGAAGTTCTCTCAGGCGGTTAGCTTCAATGCCCTTGAGCTGATAACAAAATCCACAAAGGACCTGATAGACTGCCTTGAGAAGGTTGACAAAATCCCCACGGGCTTTGAGGCTCTGGAGCTTTTAAAGGATGCCATTCTCTCAGAAGCCCTCAAATTTGCCTCCTACAAAAGCGTGTGGGAAAAACAGCTTAAGCTCGTCAAGTGGCTATTTGAGAAGAGAAGATACTCAGAGGCACTCATTGCTCTGGAAGAAACTATCTTTACTTACATAATGGAGAGCCTCCGCAAAGACTACCTTGATGACAGCAGGAGGAAGTTGGGAGCGGTGTTCAGGGAGGACTGCGAGAGCCACAGGCTCTTTACAAAGGATATGAACAAACTCTTTAGCAGAATTCAAGAACTCAGAAACAAAACGGGACATGCCTTTATGAAGAAGAGCACGAGTGAGGGGGATATAAAGGAAGCCATAAACAACTTAAGAGACTACATCAAAACCGCGGAGGAACTGCTCAAAGAAGGCAGAGTCGTAAAGGACTTTACAGCTTTGAGGGAAGCTCTGGAGGCTTGTCCGGAGGCTTGAGGGTGGAGTATATTCTCTTTGCCCTTTTGGGTTTGTTACCTTTCGGTCTCTACAGGTGGCTCAGGTCAGAGGAGGATACCTCGGACTCATACGCTACCCATTGGGAAGACGATGACAGCTCGGAAGAAGATGAAGATATAACAAGGTATTCTGATACCGACAACTATTACTACAGCTCAATTTCAGACACGGAGGACGATACAGACCCCCTAACCGACCCTTCCTACTGCTTTATGGAAGGGAATATATACCACGATATATGCCACGACGATGACCACTGGGACAATGATTGGGACAGCTGGGATGATGACTGGTAGTCAGTTCTTTATGTTCATGTCAGGAGGATATTATAATAGCTTTAAAGTATTGGAATGCAGGGTATTGAGGGCATATACAGGGAGCTTATTGGGAAGAGGGGGGGAGAAGTTCTTAGGAATTGTTAGATATGACTCTCTCAAGTATCTTGAGGAGCTTCTCAATACCGATCTCGGGGTAAAGATTCGCGTACTCGCTGGAGAAGACCCGAGAAAGGCGAGACCCTTCATAGGATGGGTGTCGGGAGGCTTTATCACCATCGTTTTCCTGACAGCGAACAGAAAGAGGATAAAGATTGACATGAGTTTCTGCAAAAAGCTTGATGAAGAGTGTAAATGGATAAAAGAAAGATGTTACGTCCTTGAAGACTGGAGAAGGGGAGGCGTATTCAGATACAAACTCAGGGAGGAGCTTCTGGAGGATTACGTTCTATGTGGTAGATGCGATGATCTGGATTTCCTTGAAGAGCTGAGGGAAGTTAAGCATGAAGGATAAGATCGTAGCACTACTTGAAGGAGACCTGCAGGCGAAAGAATTCTTTCTGAGGGAGATAAAGAAGGTAGCGGGCGAGATGGAGCCTCTCCTAAAAGCACGCCTGGAGGATGACTACGGCGAGGAGATCCTCTCAGACCTTCTGCTAAAGCTCCTGATAATGAAGGATGCTCTCCTTCAGAAGGAAAAGATAAACAGGAGCTACCTGCACAAGGTGATAAGGTCATGCATAATTGACAGACTCAGCAGAGAAGGTAAGCTACAAACCCTTAGCATGGACAGACCTCTATGGGAGGATGACGAGGGGGAGATAAGGAGCTTTGAGGAAGTTTTCGGTGTGGAGGAGAACAGGGACCTTAAGATAGAGGCTGGGACGCTTTTTGATGAGATCATGTCCTTTCTCTCTGAGAAGGACAGAGACGTCCTTTGCTACTACCTTTATAAGGAGCTCTACAACAAGGAGGTAAAGGTAGAGGGGATTTCCAAGGGAGCTCTTTACAAGCGGTGGGAGAGGTTAAAGGCTAAGATAAACAGAAAGCTCTCCTTTGTGCCTACGCAAGAGGAGTTCAGGCTATTTGCGGAAAGATTTCTGTCAGAAGTCTGCACAAAGAGAGGTTTTAAGTAATGAGCGGAGAAAAGAATATGCAGGAGATTCTATACAGGAACTTTATAAAAAGTCTCGGAGACGAGGTTCTCGTCGTCTCCGCTCCTGAGCCCCCTGAGCCAGGACAGGTAAGGCTCTACCTAATGACTCCTCCCGAATACGTCCTTATAACGGAAAAGGTGCACGAAGACCTCTACGAGGTCGTCCCCCTCACCTCATACATCCCGCTCGCTATCACCGATAGATATCCTCCCGTGATAGAGTGGAGAGGACTGAGACTTGTCCCCCTTCCCTTCGTAGTCTATATAGCAAGGAGCCTGCTGGAAAGACACTCGGAGCCCGTATTCAGGGTAAGAGAGGGTTTGGAAAAGGTGAGCGAGTACGCAAACACCGCAAGGATAAAAGGCATAGGAAAGTGGAGAGAAAAATTTATAAAAAAGAACATACAGAGATGGAAGGACATTAACCTTTCGTCTATCATTGCGGACGTCCTGTCCGCGGAAGCTCAGGAGGAAGCCCCGGTGGTGATAGAGTTTCCAAGCGCGCTTTTTGAGGAAAGGAACCTTCCGCTTGCCGCTCAGCCCGCAACTGCCTTCAGAGGGGAGAACTGGCTGGGGGTTTTGGAAGAGGGGAAGCTTTACCTCTACCTGCCTGAGGAGTGTGAAGGGAAGAATATCAGGATAAGCTACCGGGGAAATGTTCTGTATGAAGGTCCGGCTTCACCCGTGGTGGTTTTGAAAAACGTGCCGGAAAGATTAACAGACCTTGAGGAGGAGCTCAATGTTCAGGTTCTCGGGGATTGATCAGAAACATCTTCTTAAACTCCTGAGGGCTGGCGAGCTTGACGAATATATTGACGAGCTCTTTTCCCAATTCTGGGAGCTTCCTTCCGCTGTTCAGTTTGAGATCGTCAGGTATGTGAAGGAGAGGTCCGTCTTTCCCTCAATAACTACCTTACAGGATACCTTCCGCCTGGATTACGAAGACGCAAAGAGGCTTTTGAATACTCCCCACAGGGAGTTCTTAGTTCCAGCAGTTAACGGGGCAGGCAGGGGGCTTCTCGTAAGTGGACTTTCTATAAGGGGAACTAAGGGGCTTATAACAAATCAGAGACATCTGCTCCAGAGCATGGAGGTCATAAAGAGCTTCCTCGGAGAGGGCTTTGCCCTTTTCTTTAGTGCTGATATAGGTGGGGAAAGCTACATGCTACCCGCTGTAGTGAGTATGTATATTGATAAACCACCGCCGGAGGCGGTCTTTACAGGAAAGATAGATGAAAAAGGCAACATATACGAGGTGAACGGGCTTCCCCAAAAGAGGAAAGCTGTCCGAGAAAAGGGGCTCAGGCTCGTTGAACCCTCCCGCCTGACCCGGCTTCAGGACCTCAAGAGCTGGTGTGATGCCAAGTCCTA
>JALSTO010000123.1 GCA_026983685.1 Aquificaceae bacterium
GGGGTGTAGTATGGGAGGTATTGATAGGCGCCAGTTCCTTGCCTACATGGGTATAGGTGCTGTGGCTGGTTTTCTACAGTCCTGCGGGGGCAACGGTACAGAAGTTGTGGGTATGATGATGGGAGGGGGAGGAAGTAGTACCTCAGCTCCTCCGGGAGAGCCTTTCCGTGACCCACCCCTTGCCCAGCTGACGAGAAATGGAAACATAGTTGAGACTTTCCTTACACCTGAGGCATCTCAGGTTGACATAAACGGGACGATCGTCAATATGATAACCTACAACGGCTCCTACCCTGCACCGACCATAAGGGTTAAATCGGGAGATATTCTCAGAGTCAACTTTACCAACAACATACCCACCAACATAGGAACCAACATACTCGGAAAGGACATGAGTATAACGAACCTCCACACCCACGGATGGCACGTGTCACCTGCCGGTAATGCGGATAACATCTTCCTCCACTTTAACTCCGGGGATTACCATATCTTTGAGTACGACCTTTCCAAACAATGGGGTGGAATGATGGGATTTTACCACCCCCACTACCACGGAACGGTTGGCGAGCAGTTCTGGAGGGGTCTTGCGGGCGGAGCGCTGATAGTGGAGGACGACACTCCCGAGCTTCAGGACTATGAGGAACACATCATGATCCTCACCGATATAAGCCTTTCGGGGAGCGAACCCACCCAATGGACAAGGATGAACTACATGCGCATCCTCGGTGACATAGTCATGGTAAACGGTCAGGTGAATCCTGTCCTGACCATAAGACCCGGTCAGGTGCAGAGGTGGAGGATACTGAACGCGAGCGTCTTCAGATACTACAGGCTGACCCTTCAAAACCACACCTTCTACCTCGTGGGAACCGATGACAACCTCCTTGAGGCTCCCGTTCCTCTAAATGAGATAATCCTGACGCCTGGTGAGAGAGTTGATGTTCTGGTAAAGGCGGACCAGATACCGGGAACTTACAGCTTAACTTCCCAGCCAATCAACGGAGCACAGACCGTTACCCTTCTTACTCTTGAGTACAGTGGTCCTCAGGCAAATGATCAGATTCCAGCTTCCATAAGCTCAGATACAGCAAACTGGGTGGCTCAGCTCAGGAACATGAACACTTCCGGGCTCAGGCATGTGACGATGACCCTCAATTTTATAAGGGGAAGAGGTGCTATAAACAGGCAGGTATTTGATGAAAATCCCTTCATCCTGGAGTCTCCCGTAGGTAGCGAGGCAAACCCCTATTACGAAGTCTGGACCATCGTCAACCAGACTGGCATGGACCATCCCTGGCACCAGCACGTTGATGGAGCGGTGATCCTTGATATAAACGGAGGAGACCCGGGTTATGCGAGCCTTTACACTTCCGTGAACGGCTTCAAGGACACAGTAAACGTGCCTGCTATGGGATCGGTGACAATGCTCGTACCGGTTCTTGACTACACGGGAGACACCGTCTTCCACTGCCACATACTTGGACATGAAGACATAGGAATGATGGGTATATGGAGGAGGGTATAGCCCAATTGAGGGGAGGACTGCCGCGCCTCCTCTCCCTTTTAATCAGAAGGGGTTTATGAAGATCCCGGCTCTGTCAAGCCTTGATATGACACCGACTACCGTTGAAGGCTTCACCCCGGGAATAAGCATCAGTGTGTTAAGAAGGAGCTCAACGGTGAAGGGCGGTTCAACATATATGTCGGTAACACTTCCAGCCTCAACGGTGGCAAATCTTCCAAGCTCCTCAATGAACTTGTCCGCCACACTCTTGTCCTCTGTGTCCATCACGTAGCTAACGACCTCGTTCATTATCTCAAGGGCTCTGTCTGTGCTGTCCACGTGACTGAAGTCAACGCCTGTGCCCATACCCTCAAGCCTTTCTTTGACTTCTTCAAAGTTGTCATAGGGAAGCCCGTATCTGGGAAGCACCTTCCTTATTCTCAAATCGTTGAGTCTTCCCAAGAGTCCCCTCAGTACGTTCCCAGAGGGCATGAAGACCCTGTGGTAGAGCCTCACCTCCTCCGTATAGTCTTTAGAAAGCTCGTTAAAGAAAGAACTCAGAAACTCAGGTGTGAAAAGGTATCCTGTATCCTCCTCATATAAACAGAAGCCCCCTACTGAAGGGGAGAAGTTTGCCGGAATAAACCTGAGCCTGTGGCCGGTGGCTATGGTAACCAGGTAGGAGGGGAAATCCTCAAAGGTTCTTATCCTGCCTGACTTTATTCCAGCCTCTGAGAGCTCCCTCTTGACGGAGTAATCCGTTATGAACCTGATGTTGAACTTTTGTTCTGAAAGAAGGAAGGCGTTGTAAAGGCTTGAGAGCTCACCCGTCAGGAGCATAACAGCATCCAGCTCGTCAAAGTTAAAGAGCACGTCTTCAACGAGGGTCTTTACCCCGCTCCACTCATCAAGAGAGCCTATGTTTATTAAAAAGGCAACCCTCCTATCTTTGCCTTCGTATATCCTGAGATAGACGTTCTTGAGAAGGACAGGAACGCTTGAGAACTTTGAAACCCTGTAGATACCTTCCTCTACCTCTTCTACTGGCTTTACATCTTTGAGAACCCTCTCTCCCGTCGTGACCGTGACCTTTACGGGTCTTGCCCTCTCTATCAGAGTCTTTATAAAGTCTTCAGTACTGCCGAACTTCTGCTCCATCTGTATCCTGTCAAGCTCCTTAACTCTCACCTTGAGCTCGTCACTTTCAAGGATTGTTCTGAGCTCTTCTAAGGAGCAGTCCATACCTATGACCTTCCCCTTCTCAACGGCTATCACGCAGAGGTTTGAGTTGGCGACCTCAACCGTCCTGCTCTCCTTCTCGTTTGCAAGCTTTATGATGGTGTTCAGAAGCCCAAGCTGGTGGGAATCCTCATCAGCGTTCAGGCGGTGGAGATAGTTAAGCTTGTTGAGAAGCTCTAAAGGATTGAAAGGCTTCTTTATGAAGTTGAGCTCTGAAAAGCCTGCCTTCCTGAACTTCTGCTCGTCCTCGTCCCTGTCCAGCAAGAAGAAGGGCAAGGGTATCTTACCCTCTTTCCAAGAGGTAAACCAAGCCTTCACATCGGTGTGATTTACCATGACGATGTCTATATCCGTTGAGTTGATGAGCTCCCGAAACATCTTGTCGTTTGTCGCTATGA
>JALSTO010000124.1 GCA_026983685.1 Aquificaceae bacterium
CCAGAATTCTGCGAATTTAGGTGCTGCTATAGAATTGATAGCCATTAGTGTAAAACTTGTAATCATAGAGAGCCTCATAGCCACATTATAAATACCCACCTCCTCTTCTGCTCTCCACATTCCGAGCATTATTGTATCAGTCCAAGACATTATCATAAAGAGGGAGCTTGACATGAGCATGGGAAAGGACACGGAAAGGATATTTTTTATAGGAACATCTTCTTTGCTTCCGTTCGCGTTCTTAAACTCTTTCCGGATAAACATAAGACTTATGAGGAAAGTTATTACTATACCGCCAGTGTATGCCAGAACTACCGAATTGACATCCTGTATATTTAAAGCGAAAAATAGAAAGGAAAATATGAAGATTCCTATTAAGAAGGGTAGCAAGGTTTGAAAAGTTGTATATTCCTTTATCTTTTTGAAAGCTCTGAGGCTTTCGTTGTTTATGCTCAGAAGAACAAAGGGCGGTATAGCTATTGATATGAGTTTGATATAGGAGGTGAGATAGTCTTTGTTGAATATTTTTTCCGCTATAAGGGGCGCTAAAAAATAAATCAGTCCTGAAATAAGGAGAGAAACAGGTAGAACAAGAAGGATAGACTTTTTATAGATGTGCTTTGCTGTTTCTACTTTTTCTTGAGCTTTGTACTGGGCTATGAACCTGAGGAGTGCCGTGTCAAGTCCGAATCTTCCTATTACGGAGGCTATCTGGAGTATGGTAAGGCAGAGGGCAAATATACCCCAAGCGGACGCACCGAGTTTTCTTGTAACGAGAAGGGTAAAGGCGTAGCCTACAGCCATTCCTAGGACTCTTATTATGAAGAATGTGGCGCTTCCCTTCACAAGCTCTCTGAAGTGAACATCACCGTCTATTTTTTCTCTGAATCTTTCAATTACATGAGGGACCATTACTTTTCCATCTACCCCAATAATTTCTCTAACCTTGGTATCAGTTTGTAAAGTTCATTCAAGGCTTGGGCTACCTGTTCCTTTGTTTCCGGATAGTCGTGGGTAAGGGTATTTCTGAGCGTTCTCATTCTGAGCCACAGGTTTTCGTTTATTGAGTACCCTCTCTTTTCCATAAGGTTTATCAGATCTATCATAGACAGCTCCTCCACATTCTCTCCTTTGTCCCTTAGAAAACTCCTTCTCAACTTTCCAAGAGTATCTTGAAGTTTTATGTATCTGTAGGCTATTTGACCTAAAATTCCTAAACCATCTTCGGAGGAAGTCATTTTTCTCTATATCTCCACCATTTCTCTCTTAAGCTCTTGTATTTCCCTTTCCGTCTGTTGCTGGACCTTTGTGAGCTCCTGAATCTCTATCTCCGTCTTCTGCTGGCCGTAAACTAGCCTCATGAGAGCTCTTCAGGCCTATCCATCCTTTCCTCTAACTTAGGCATGCTCTTACCCCTTTATCAAGAAGATAAGCCAGCTCTCTGCGGAAGACAATGAAGTGCGGGTTGAGCAGGTTCTCTTTGTTGTAAGTGAGTGTTTCTGAAAGACCATTTTCGTAAGCGTGAACTTCACACCCGCTCTCAAGGGCTACTGCATGGGCCGGGGCTGTATCCCATTCCATAGTAGGTCCAAGCCTTGGATATATATCCGCTTTCCCTTCCGCAACAAGGCATATCTTCAAGGAACTCCCTATGGATAGGGTTTCCACTTTTTCCGTTCTGTTTCTTAGTCTTTCTATGAAGTTCCTCGTTTCTTCATTCATGTGCGACCTTGAAGCTACTACTCTTAACACTTTTTCAGGATTGCTGTTCCTGTATAAAGGGAGCCTTTCAGCTTCTTTTAAATCCTCTTTCGTTAGAGCGTCCTCTTCCACTTTTAATCTGTATGCTCCTTTATCCTTTTGTGCAAAGTAAAGAAGGTTTAAGGCTGGTGCATAAACTACTCCAAGGGTAGGCTTCCTGTCTTCAATCAGGGCTATATTTACCGTGAACTCTCCGTTTCTTTTGATAAACTCTTTTGTGCCGTCAAGAGGGTCAACGAGCCAGAATCTTTTCCAGCTTTTTCTCTTCTCATAAGGAATGTCCTTCCCTTCTTCTGAAAGTATAGGGATGTTTGGGCTTATCCTTTCCAAGCCTTCAGCAATTACCTTGTGGGATCTTCTATCTGCCTCCGTCAGAGGAGTTCTGTCGTCTTTATATTGAACGGAAAAGTTATCTTCATAGATACCTATTATTTCCTTTCCCGCTTTTAAGGCTGTGTTTATGACCTCAAGGATCATTCCAGAATAAAACCTTCCTTTAAAAGGTACCCGAGGATCTTCCTGGCACTTTCTTCGGGCGAGAGTTTGGTTGTATCTATATGTATCTCTGGAGCTTCAGGGGGTTCATAGGGGTCATCAATCCCTGTAAATCCTCTAATCAAGCCTTCCTTGGCTTTTTTATACATACCTTTCACATCCCTTGCTTCACAGACCTCCACAGGAGCATCAACAAAGACCTCAATAAACTTACCTTCCTCTATCATGTTCCGGACCTCTTCCCTTGCCATCCTGTACGGGCTCACAAGGGCACATATAACAACACCATCGTGCTTTACTATCTCGGATGCTACGAAACCGACTCTGAGGATGTTCTTTATTCTGTCCTCCTTGCTGAAGCCGAGTCCCTCCGAAAGGTGTGTTCTTATAACATCCCCGTCCAGAAAGGTAACCTTCCTTCCTCTCGCTTCAAGCATCGTAGTAAGGATTCTACCTACCGTGGTCTTGCCCGAGCAAGGAAGTCCTGTGAGCCATACACAGAAACCCTGTCTGTGCTTGGGTTTGTGATAATCGGAGAGTATCTGTGCCACCTCAGGCCTTGTAAACCATTCGGGAAGGGTTTTACCATTTTTCAGATACTCTTCTCTTACCTGTGTCCCGGACAGAGAAACAAAGGTTACACCCCTCTTCTCTGCTTCGGTCCTCTCAATGTAGCTGTCAAGCTCTGGGGAGTAAACGAGCTCTTCAAAGGGTATCATCTTCACACCTATATCCGACTCATATTTCTTAAAGAGTTCCTGAGCCTTGTAAGGCTCGTAAAAGGGTCTGCCCTTTGAGTCCTTGCCCGGACCCGCATGATCTCTTCCAACTATGAAGTAGTTTGCTCCGTAGTTCCTCCTTATTATCCCATG
>JALSTO010000125.1 GCA_026983685.1 Aquificaceae bacterium
ATTCTGTAAAGGACGCCCTTGAGGGCGTTATATCTGAGGACTCCAGATTCAAAGGAAAGATACACCCCTACGCCTCAAAAGCCCATCCGGATGTCGTGAAAGCCCTCGTTGAGTCTGCGGAAGAGATGGGAGCGAGCTACAGGAGGGGTGTCACGGTGTCCAACTCAGGCTTCTTCGCAAACCAGGGAAGGCAGGTGTCCCGAGTACCCCTCACGGTCCCGGACATTGATGTGCATTTATCAAAACAGAACACGGGCATTGAGGGACTCAGGTTTGAAAATATGGAGATGGAGGCAAGCTTTCTTCTCCACTTCATGTACCCGTTGGGACACAGGGCGGGTGTCGTGTGCCCGACTATAGACAAGAGACCCGAGGAGAAGTTCCTCTTTAACTACAGAGAAAAGGTCAAGGAAGCTGCGGAGATAGCCCTGAACGCCCTGAGGAGGTTGAGAGGTTGGACCTGAGGAGGTACATAGACAACTCCATACTCAAGCCAAAGGTCTCAGAAAGGGAGGTTGAGGACTTCGTCAGGGAGTCTGCAAGAGTAGGCTTCTACGCCGTCTGTGTGAACCCCTACCACGTGAAGCTTGCCTCTGAAGTAGCTGGGGGAGATATAAAGGTCTGCTCGGTCGTTGGCTTTCCTTTGGGGCTGAGTCCCAAGGAGGTCAAGCTCCACGAAGCCCTCAGAGCGGTTGAGGAAGGGGCACAGGAGCTTGATGTGGTCATGAACATCTCAGCCTTCAAATCTGGAAGGTACTCCTACGTTGAAGAGGAGCTTAAGGCTCTGAAGAGGGAGAGCGGTTCTGTAGTTAAGGTGATAATTGAGACCTGTTATCTGTCCGATGAGGAAAAGGTGAGAGCTACGGAACTTTGCCTGAGCGCGGGAGTTGACTTCGTAAAAACTACGACGGGCTTCGGTCCCTCCGGAGCTACCCTTGAGGACGTTAGACTCCTGAAGAGGGTTGCGGGTGACAGATTGAAGGTTAAGGCTTCGGGCGGTATAAGGGACCTCAAGACAGCCCTCGCCATGATTGAGGCTGGAGCTGACAGGCTCGGAACGAGCAGTGGCTTCAAGATTTACAAAGAATACAAAGGGATGTAAATTAATTAGCCATGAAATTTCTGGAAGAGCTTGAGGAAGCGAAAGAGCTTGTTGTCAAGATGGCAAAGCTCGTTCAAGATGCTATTGATAAAGCCATAAAGTCTCTCAACGATCAGGATGTTGAACTTGCGGAGGAGATAATAAAGGGGGACGACGAGATTGATTCCCTTGAGGTTGAGATAGAGAGAAGGTGTATAAGAATGGTGGCACTCTACCAGCCGGAAGCCTCCGATCTGAGGCTCGTTATGGGTATATACAAGATAGTTTCCGACCTTGAGAGGATGGGAGATGAAGCGGAGAACATAGCGGAGAGGTCAATATTCCTTGCCCAGGAGCCTCCTCTAAAGCCCTACGTGAACCTCACCCTAATGGCACAGATGGTAAAGGAGATGGTAAACGACAGCGTTATATCCTTCCTCCAGAGAGATACCCTCCTTGCAAAGAAGATAATTGAGAAGGATGACTTCGTTGATGAGCTTTACCACCAGCTTGAGAGGGAGCTTATAACTTACGTTATGGAGGACCCGAGGAACATTAAGAGGGTCATACACCTCTCTTTCGTAGCCAGACACTTTGAGAGGATAGCGGACCATGCGGAGAACATAGCGGAGATGGCTATATACTGGGCGGAAGGTGAGATGATAAAACACCACAGGATAAAAGAAGAAGGTGAGGCGTAGGCTATTACTTCTCTTAATACTTATCTTTGCCCTTGCGGTTGTAAACATACTCTTTATAAAGAACCTCCGTAACCTTCCCTACGCCAACTACTACGTTCTACTCCTTGCCATAAACATAGACCTCCTTGCCCTGATAGTCATAACCGCTGTTCTTCTCAGAAAGATCATCAAGGTGTATCTCGGAAGGCGGAGGAACATCCTCAGAAGGAAGCTCGCCAACATACTCTTTCTCTATCTCTTCGTACCCCTCCTTGTCCTTAACTTAGTTTCTACAGTCCTCATAATTCATTCAACCAAGACATACCTCAGCTCAAAGACGAGAGCTCTCTCAAGCTCCGCGGAAAGGGTTTACAGAAACCTATACTCCTCTGAACTCCAGAGGATAAACAGGTACAAGAGCATAGCTCGGGCACTCCTTGAGGCTGGTCTCTTTGAAGAGCTCAGCAGGATAGAGGACATTGAGAGCATTGTAAGGGTTCCCGAGTGCGATTTTGAGGTCTCGGAGGGTGAGCTGAGCTATACGCTATGTATCAAAACTAAAGATGCCCACTACAAGGTTGTTGTCAGCAAGGACCTCAGGCTTATAAGGGATGTTTCCGAGTTCGGGGAGCTCGCCTTGGATGTCCGTGCCTTCGTAAAGACGAGGGACATAATTACGGGTATCTTCGTCTTCTTCATAGTCTTTATAACCCTACTCACGCTTCTCGCCACCGTGTGGCTCGGTATGCTCGTTGCCCGCCACGTGAGTGAGCCCATAGAGAGACTGTCTTCCAAAGCTATGAAGATAGCCCGCGGAAACCTTGATGTGGAGGTGGTTGAAGAGAGAACCGGGGATGAAATTGAGGAGCTCTCAAGAGCCTTTGCCCGCATGAAGGAAAACCTCAAGAGCATGTACGAGGAGCTAAAAAGGGAGAGAGACCTCCTTGGCAGGCTTTTAGATGCCCTTCCTGTTGGGGTACTCTTCGTCGGGAGCAGGGGTGAGATAAGGACGAATGAGACCTTCAGAAGCATGTTCGGAGATATGGATCACAAGGAAGTCCTTAAAAGGGCAAGAGAGAGCAAAGATCTCAGGGTTGAGCACATAGAGGCTGTAGATGGTGACCTCTACCTGATTGAGGATATAAGCTCCATAGTCCTTGCGGAGAGGTTCAAGACCTGGCAGGAGGCGGTTAAGAGGATCGCCCATGAGATAAAGAACCCCCTCACACCTATAAGACTCAACCTTGAGAGGTTGATGAGGTACGCAGGCAGGGATGGTATAGAGCCCGAGAAGTTCTCAGAGCTGACCACCCTGATAATCAAAGAGATTGACAGGATAAGCGATCTCGTCAACCAGTTTAAA